>JAJZHU010000247.1 GCA_021798375.1 Pseudomonadota bacterium
GGCGTGAATCATGCGTAAAAACAAAAAGCTAGAGCATGATCGCCGCAGGTTGAATAACACGTAGGCGTGAATCATGCGTAAAAACAAAAAGCTAGAGCACGTTTGTCGCAAGTATATGGTTCAACGTGATCCGAACGTGCTCTAAGCGGGACGAAAATCAGCACAAATAAAAGCGGAACATCTTCTTTTTGCGAACAAAAAGAAGATGTTCCGTTTTTTTATGGTGGCCCTCTACCCGTTCGCCACCATAGGCTCGGCCATTGCCGCCACCTCGATTTCGCACCAGCGATTATGCCCAACCGGGTCAAGCTCGATCACCGCCTCGCCATTGGTCCAGCGCAGTTTGCTCGCACCGTCGGTTTCGATCGGATAGAACCCCTGGGTCAGCCGCCGATCGGCCAGATCGATCGCGACTTTTTGCACGGCCACACCCCTGATCTGCGCGCCCAACGGCCTCGCGTCGCCCGGCGCATGGAACACCGGCGCCAGCAGACGCACTTCGCCCACCCCGGCGCGAACCAGCGCGCGGTTGCGCCCCACGACCAATTCAACGCTGACCGACCCCGGCACCTCAAACCCCATCGCCACCGCACGGGCCGCCAGGCGCGTGCGGATGGCGGTTACAACCTCGCCTCCTTCAAGGCGCGGCGCGCAATAGACCGGCTGAACCAACTCGGCGTCGGGATAAAGCGTGCGATAATCGCCGACGTTTTGGAACATCGAGCGGTTATGATCGTCGAGATAGGATTCAGCCGGCACCCCTTCGGCCAGGATCACATCGTGGCTTTCCAGTTCCAGATGGAAATATTCCACGCTATCGACGGCCTTCACCTTCACGATGGAACCGCCGTTGACCAGATTTTGCGCCGGGATCAGCACGCCGTCGATGAACAACGCATGCAGCGGCGAAACATAAAGATCGCGCACCGGCACATTATCGGCCAACGCCCCCGGCTTGATGTGGATCGGCAGCACCTCGGTGTTGCGAGCGGCAAACCGCCCGGCATAACCGCGCGTGCCGATCCAGCGGATGGGGCGCGCCAGACCCGATACGGTGATCAGCCGGTCGTCGATCTTCAGATCTTCCACCGCCACTTCGCCCTGATCGGTAAGGACGCGCGTGCCGCGGCAATAGCAAGGTTGATTGGTGAAAGTCACCGCCGCGCCGCCATGTCCGTCGGCGACCGCGTTGAATATATCGTTGCTATAGCCGCTGCCGATTTGCAAATTGGCGAACACTGCACCGCCGCTGCTTACCGCCAGCACGTTGTTGTTGTAACTAAACGACAGATTCGCCGGAGTGGCGCCGGTCAGATCGATCTGGTCGGCGGAGGTGAAATTTTGAATATTGCCGAACATCGACCCCGGCAGACCGAGTTCCAAAGTCCCCGTGGCGCCCGAGTTAAAGGCCACCGTCGGCGCGTTGCCGCCCGACCCGTTTCCCACGGCGATATTCATCAGATCGAGCGTCGCGCCGTTGTCGATAACCAGCACGCCGCTGCCAACGATCACACCGCCGCCGTTGCCACCATTCAATGTCAGTGCCTGACCCGACGTGCCCGCGAAGATCAAGCCGTTGTCGATGATGTCGCCCTGAATCGTCCCCGCGCCGCTGATCGTAAAGCCCGAGACGACGGTCGTGGCGCCGGCCGTGGCGCTGCCGCCATTGCCGATCACGATCGAGGCCCCGGTGCCGGGTCCGCCGCTGCCGGTCCAATCGCTCAGCGTGGCGTCCTGGCCGGCCATGAAGAGATTGCCAGAGATATCAAGCAACGCGCCCGCGCCGTTCGCCTGGATGTTGGCCCCTCCGCCGCTGCCTGGCGTGCCCAATACCGTGCTGCCCACGGTTACGTGACCGCCGCTGCCCACGTTGAACTGGGCATTCCCCCCGTTGCCCGCGGCGCCCACGTACAGCCCGCCGGTGGTGGAAATTACGGCTCCCGTGCCGCTGACATTGATATAGCCGTTGCCGTTGCCGCTGACGGGGGACACATCCACATAAATATTGCCGCCGTTCAGCAATACCTGGCCACCGTTGACCACATCCAACTGACCGCTGCCGCCGCCGTCGCCGACCAGCAAGGGCGAGGCGCTGTTGATGGTCCAGACGCCGCTATCGGCAACCGTGACGTTGCCCTGGCCGCCGTACAAGGCATTGGCGTTGAGACCGATCAAAACGGTCCCATTGTCGGTCAGACTGGCGCCGCTCAGCACATTAAGATGAGTGGAGTTGCCGCCCGCGTGGGGATCCGCCACCCCGCCCAGACCGACGATCATCCCCGTCGGAATGGTGCTCGATGTAGTGCCCGATGCATATGCCGAAGGATCATCGGCCGTGTCGGTCCAATGGGTGCCGCTGCCCTGCAGCGTCAGCGTGCCGCCGCCGATTTTGCTCGATGCCAAAACCGTGAAGGTGGCGGTGACGCTGCCGCCATTCTCGACCAGCACGTTGCCGGTGGGGGAGGAGACTCCGATGGCGATATAGCCGCCGACAGTGCCGCTGATCCCGCCGCCCGCATCGAGCGTGGCGCCATTGATGATCGTCTGACCATCCAGCACCGCCGCGGTATTGCCGCCGCTGCCGGCGGTGCCGGTCAGATTAAGCGCCGCCCCCGCGGTCAGATCAAGCACGGCGGCTGCCCCGACCTGATGAAACGTCGAAGCGGTCAATGATGCGCCGCTGCCGCTGATATTCGTTGTATCGAGGCTCAACACGCCGCGCTTCACGGTTAACGCATCTTGCACGTCAAGCGTAAAGCCGCTGGTGACATTCAGTTCAATCGAACCAACACTGTAAGCCGTGGCGCCCGTCACCGCCGACGTGGTAACGTTACCGTTATCGACCACCACCGCCGCGGCCGAGGTGGCGGGCACGGTGCTGTTGCTCCAATTGCTGGCCGTGCCCCAATCGGTGCTGGTGCCGCCCAGCCAAAGCGCATTGCTCGCAGTGGTGAGAATCTCGAGCTTGCCATTGCCGTCCGCGGTCGTCGAGAAACTGGTGCTGCCGTAAATGCCCGTTGCCAGCGAGATTTCCGCCAAGGTGGTGGTGCCGCTGGTAACCGTGAGCGTGCCGCCGGAATAGCTCAGCGTATCGCCGGCCGCCGAGGTCACCCCGGCCAGATCGATCGTGTCGCCCGCCGCGAAACCAACGATCTTGGGGTCGAAAGACGATCCATTCATCGCGCCGGAGTTAATCACCAAAACCCCGTTCGGGGTCGCGGCGGCGAACGCGATGCCTTGCCGCCCGCCGATGGTGCTGTCGAGCGTCACCGTTCCGCCGCTGCCGATTTCGATCACGCCCGAATCATTGGCCATCGGCGCATCCACGATCAATCCACCGCCGGTCACGTTGATGGTGCCGAAATTATCGAAATAGCTGGTGCTGCCGACGGCGCTGATGGTCAGCGTATCGCCGCTGGTGACCGTGATCTGATTGAAATTGATCAAATCGCCCGCAACCGTGGCGCTGCTGTTGACGCCCCCGCCGGAACCATTGGAAGCGAAGAAAGAACTGAGGGCGGGGGTGAGGGTGATCTCGAATTGCCCGCCGCTGACATCGGCAACGATCGTGCCGCCATTATAGACTTGGCCAGACACGGCAAACGTCGAAGACGTGCCCGCGCTGGCGCCTGTGTCGGTCACGGAGGCGGCAGGATATTCGATCGCGGTACTGGCGGCGAGAGTGCTGCCGCTGCCGGCGCTGATCACCGCGCCCACGGTGAGAGCGGCGCCCGAAAACGAGCCAAGCACCAATTGGCCATTGCCCTGGCTGTTGGCAATTGTGTAAGTTTCCAGCGCCGCACTGTTGGAACTGTTGATCTGATTCAACAGATTTTGCGCGACGTTGTTCAGCACGTTGCCCGAACTGAGGTCGTTTGCCGTGACGGTGTAGCTTACCGTTAGCGACGCTCCGCTGCCGGGCGCTGTAACGGTGAGGGTGATCGTGTCGCCCACTGCCGGCGTGCCGCTAAGATCGAGTACCGAAACCGGGCCAAGCAGCCCGCCGTTGACCAAACTGACCTTGCCGCCGCGAAGATAGATCGTGTTGTCGATCAGCGTGGCGCTGCCGAGACTGAACCCGCCCGAGGAAACG
>JAJZHU010000248.1 GCA_021798375.1 Pseudomonadota bacterium
CCCAAATCCAACCTTACTTCAAGCGTATCGCGTGTGGTCCCCGGCAGTGGCGATACAATCGCCACATCTTGCCCGGCCAATATATTGACAAGACTTGATTTCCCGACGTTCGGTGCCCCCGCCACGGCGATCATCAACCCTTCGCGCAGACGCTCGCCGCGATGGTGATCATGGATATGAGTGGTCATCGCCGCACGCAGTGCCGCCAATTCAGCGGCGAGTTCGGCTTCGACCGCGGGTGGTAAATCTTCATCCGGAAAATCAATCAGCGCCTCTTGAAATGCCAGGATACGACGTAACCGTTTCGCCCAGTCCTGCATCAAATGGCTCAATGCTCCTTGCATCTGACGCAACGCTTGGCGGCGTTGGCTCTCGGTCTCAGCGGCCACGAGGTCGGCGATGGCTTCGGCCTCCAGCAGATCCATCTTGCCGTTCAGAAAGGCCCGGCGGCTGAATTCTCCTGGTTGCGCCGGCCGGGCCCCCAAAATCAACAACGTATCGGTGACGGCTTGCAGCACCGCCCGGCCGCCGTGAAGATGCAACTCGGCACAATTTTCCCCGGTGAAGCTGCGTGGCGCCGGAAACCACAGCACCAATGCGTGGTCTAACGTTTCATTGGCCTGATTGCGCAATCTTAGCAACGATGCCTGACGGGACGGCGGCAATTTGCCCGCCAGCGCGCGGACGATGGTATCCATCCCTGCCCCCGACAAACGCAAGATTGCCAGCGCCCCCCGGCCTTGGGCGCTGGCCAGCGCAAAAATCGGCGCATCTTCGATCACGACGCTTTCGCCGGCAGGCGCAAATGCAGGGCGCGGCCGCCTTCGATCAAATGCGATTGCAACACTGCATCCACATCTTCCGTGCTGGTGATCTTATACCAAATGCCTTCGGGATAAATCACGATCACCGGTCCACTTTCGCAGCGATCCAAGCAGCCGGCGCTGTTGATCCGCACATTTTTAATTCCCAATTCTTTTACACGTGCTTTCATATAATCACGTAAATGTTCGGAACCTGCGGCAGCGCAAGAGCCACGTTTATGTCCGTCCGGCCTACGATTGCAGCATACGAATACATGAGTTTCAAAAAATAGCGGTGGGTCATCGGGGAGGCGATTTGTCACAGTGATTCCACTTTCAGAACGAATGCAGTTTATTGTAGTCAATATAGATCTGTTTGATCGAGCAACTCGGTCCGCCTTCATACGGTAAGGCGGATGGGTGTAGTTCTAGCATACAAAGCATGAGTTTCGCGCCCTTGACAGCGCCCCCAGGATTCGGTGCCATGCGCGTTGCATCACGCAGGGGTTCAGATGCCGCAGCTTTCTCTTCATTCGCCGGTCGGAGATATTACCCTGTTCGAGGAGGAGGGCAATTTGGTCTCGATCGACTGGGGCTGGGTTTCGGGACAGTCTGAAACGCCTTTGTTGTTGCGAGCCCGCACACAGTTGCATGAGTACTTCGACGGCGGCAGACGGATATTTGATCTTCCATTGGCCCCCGCGGGCACATCCTATCAATTGGGTGTTTGGCGGGCTTTGGCAGAAATACCGTATGGTCAAACCCGCACCTATGCGCAAATCGCGGCCCAGGCCGGTGGATCGGCCCGATCCGTCGGCCAGGCAAATGGGCGCAATCCATTGCCGTTGGTGATACCATGCCACCGCGTCGTGTCGCTATCTGGACCTGGCGGCTATTCAGGGGCGGACGGGATAGAAACCAAAATTTGGTTATTGGCCCGCGAAGCCAAAATCGTCCGCTCTGAAATCATCAGCTTTGGGAGCCGAGTATGAGTAAAGCGATCCGCATCCATGAATATGGCGGTCCCGAAGTATTGCGTTGGGAGGATGTGCCTACGCCCGATCCCGGACCAGACCATGTGGTGGTGCATAACGAAGCGGTGGGTCTGAATTTCGTCGATATTTATTTCCGCACCGGTCTTTACAAGGTGCCCAGCTTTCCATGCGTGTTGGGGCAGGAAGGCGCTGGAGTGGTTGAGGCGGTGGGCGCCCGCGTGACCCAATTCAAACCCGGCGACCGTGTGGCGTATGGCACAGGGCCGCTGGGTGCCTACAGCACTCATCGACTGATCCCTGCCGATCGTTTGGTAAAGCTGCCGGATGAGATTGATTTTCTCAGGGCGGGCACCATGCTTCTGCAGGGCATGACCGCTTACTATTTGTTGCATCGTACCCGGGCGTTGCAGGCAGGCGAGACCATTTTGATTCACGCGGCGGCGGGTGGAACGGGTTTGATCCTGTGTCAATGGGCCAAATATATTGGCGCCAAGGTGATCGGCGTGGTTTCCACCGAAGCCAAAGCCGAGATTGCACGCGCGGCAGGGGTTGATCATGTGTTGGTTGGCACGCATAATTTGGCGCTTGAGGTGAAAAAAATCACCGATGGGGCAATGGTACCGGTTGTCTATGATGGCGTTGGCCGCGAAACATTTTTACAAAGTCTGGATTGTTTGGCCCCCTTGGGCATGATGATCAGTTTTGGTTCGGCTTCGGGGCCGGTGGGAGCGGTGGATCTTGGGCTGTTGGCCGCCAAGGGCAGTTTGTTCCTCACGCGCCCGTCATTGGCGACTTATGTCGCGCGACGTAGTGAACTGGATCAAGCGTCAAACGCTTTGTTCGATGTGGTGCTGAAGGGCGCCGTTAAAATCGAGGTCAACCAAACATTTCCTCTGCGCGAAGCCGCAGCCGCGCACCGGGCATTGGAAGCACGTCAGACCATAGGCAGCACAGTGCTGCTGCCGGGTGCGTAAAAATGCCAATTTTATCCGCGAAAGCGCGTGTGGCGGGGGTGGTTGGCTGGCCGGTCGCGCATTCACGTTCGCCACTGCTGCATAATTTTTGGCTTACCCGGCACGGCATCGATGGTGCCTATCTGGCATTTCCAGTTGAACCAGGTAAGTTGGCGCTGGCAGTAGATGGGCTTGCAGCCGCGGGATTGCGCGGATTGAACGTGACCATTCCCTACAAGGAAGAAGTGTTCGGCTTGTGCAACGAAATCACGGATTTCGCCAGGCGCGTTGGTGCAGTGAATACTTTGCGCTTTGAGCATGGCAAAATTTTAGGCGACAACACCGATGGTTTCGGTTTCATCGCCAATTTGCGCAGCTTTGGCGTTGATCCCACGATGGGCCCGGCGATGGTGTTGGGTGCCGGCGGGGCCGCGCGGGCGGTGGTTGCCGCACTACGCGACGAAGGCGTGTCCGTCACTGTCGTTAATCGCACTTATGCCCGCGCCGAGGCTCTGGCAGCCGAATTTCCTGGTGCCAAAGTTGCCCCGTGGGATCAGGCGACTGAAGCGCTCGCCGACTATGCCCTGTTGGTGAATACCAGCTCGGCCGGAATGCATGGCCAGCCACCGCTTGCTTTTTCGCTCAATCGTGCCACCCCGATGCTTGCGGTGGCGGATGTAGTTTATGTTCCACGTGAAACATTGTTGCTCCGTGAAGCCGTGGCAAAGGGCCTTCGAGTCGTTCCCGGTCTGGGTATGTTGCTGCATCAGGCGCGCCGCGGCTTCGCCTCCTGGTTTGGTGTGGAACCAAGTGTCGATCAGGAATTAATCGATTACGTCGCCGGCGATATTCCGCGCTTCGAGGATAAGCCGATTGAACGCTCATCCTCGTAAAATGATCGTCATCGGTCTTACCGGCGGCATGGCGATGGGCAAATCCACCGCTGCCCGTTTTTACCGCAGCCATCACGTGCCGGTATTCGATGCCGATGCCGTGGTGCATCAACTACAATCGCCGAAAGGCCGCGCCATTCCCGCGCTACGTGCGGCTTTTCCCGGGGCTTTCACCAAAGTGGGACTGGACCGTGCCCTGTTACGTCAAATTGTAATGGCCGATCCTGTCCGCCTGGCGCAGCTTGAATCCATCATGCATCCTTTGGTCCGTGCCGCTCAACGCAAGTTCCGGGCGCAGGCACAGCGCGCCCGCGCGCGTTTATGCGTGCTCGATATTCCGCTGCTGTTCGAAACCGGCGGCGATCGCCGTGTTGATCTGGTCGTCACGGCCTCTGCGCCGCATCGCGTTCAGTTGCACCGCATACGGGAGCAGCGGC
>JAJZHU010000249.1 GCA_021798375.1 Pseudomonadota bacterium
CCACCCCGGCGTATTCGCGGCGGGTGAAATGCTGGATTGGGAAGCGCCGACAGGTGGCTATTTGCTGCAAGCCTGCCTGGCCACCGGCATGGCGGCGGGGCGCGGGGTGTTGGCGTGGCGCTCCCGTGACCATGTTGCTCCCCCACCCTCCGGCGCATAATCTGCCGGCATAATAATCGGGAGGGGGAAACCATGTGGTTGCTGGTGCTGCCGTTCATCGGGTTGTTGTGGGTGCCGTTCTATAATCACCCCACGCCTGAGTTGTTCGGGTTCCCGTTCTTTTATTGGTACCAACTGGCCTGGGTGCCGGTCACCTCGTTGCTGTTATGGCTCGCCTATCGGAGACGGCCCCGATGAGTGGGAGCATCCCAGGCGCGAATATTCATTGGCCGGCATTGATCGTATTCGTGGCGCCGTTCGGATTGGTCACCGTGATGGGTTTTGTGGCGGCGCGCTGGCGGCGGCCAAGTTCCATGGCGCATCTCGACGAATGGGGTCTGGGCGGGCGGCAATTCGGCACCTGGATCACCTGGTTCCTGGTCGGGGGTGATTTTTATACCGCCTATACCATCATCGCCGTGCCGGCCTTGGTGTATGCGGCGGGTGCTTATGGGTTCTTTGCGTTGCCGTACACCATCATCGTCTATCCGCTGGTGTTCGCAATCATGCCGCGCTTGTGGGAGGAGGCCAAACGCCATGGCCATGTCACCGCCGCCGACGTGGTGCATGGGCGCTATCGTTACCGCCCGCTGGAGTTGGCGGTGGCGCTGACCGGGATCATCGCGGTGATGCCCTATATCGCGTTGCAGTTGCTGGGCATACAAACCGTGATCGAGGCGATGGGGTTGAAGGGTGAAATTCCGCTGGTGGCGGCGTTTCTGATCCTGGCGATCTACACCTATTCCTCGGGGCTGCGGGCGCCCGCGCTGATCGCGTTCGTCAAAGACGGGCTGATCTATGTGGTGGTGCTGACGGCGGTGGCGGCGATTCCGATGCGATTGGGCGGCTACGGCGCGGTGTTTCATGCCGCCGGTACCGCCTTTGCGGCCAAGGGCGCGGGCGGATTGCTGCTGCGGCCCGCACAGATGCTACCCTTTGCCACCTTGGCGCTTGGCTCGGCGATGGCTGCGTTCATGTATCCGCACACAATTACCGGCATATTTGCGTCGTCGAGCGCCGACACCATCCGCAAGAACGCGATATTGCTGCCGGCCTACACCGTCCTGCTCGGTCTGATCGCGCTGTTGGGATATATGGCGTTGGCGGCGGGGGTGAAGGTCGCCAACGCCACGCAGGTGGTGCCCGCCCTGTTCGCGATGATTTTCCCCGGCTGGTTCGCGGGCTTTGCCTTCGCCGCCATCGCCATCGGCGCGTTGGTGCCGGCGGCGGTGATGTCGATCGGGGCGGCCAATCTGTTCACCCGCAACATCTGGAAGCGCTATATCAATCCCGGCGCGACAGCGGCGGGCGAGGCCCAGGTGGCCAAAATCGTCTCGCTCGCGGTCAAATTGGGCGCGTTGCTGTTCATCGTGTTTTTACCCACCCAATATGCCATCGATCTGCAATTGCTGGGCGGTTTGTGGATCTTGCAGACCTTCCCCGCCGTCGTGCTCGGCTTGTTCACCGGCTGGTTTTGTGCCCCCGCGTTGTTTCTGGGCTGGGCAGTGGGCATTGGCGGCGGATCCTGGGTGGTGTTCGCCGATGGGCTGAAGCCGGTGCATAGCGTCATGGGTCACGGCGTCTATGTGGGGCTGCTGGCGCTGGTGGTGAATTTGGCGGTGGCGGCGCTGGCCAATCTGGTGTTGCGGGGCGGGCGAGAAACGCGGCTTGAAACTATGAACTCTTTCTAACCGCGCCCTATGTACGGCATGGCGGTCGCCATGACGGTGATGAATTGAATATTGGCGTCAAGCGGCAGGCTATCCATATGCGCGACCGTTTCACCGACAATGCCGGCATCGAAAACAGGTTCCGGCGCCACGGCGCCATTGGCCTGCGTCACTCCGGCGGTCATGCGTCCCGCCATGTCGGTCGCCGCGTTGCCAATATCGATCTGCCCACAAGCGATATTGTATTTGCGGCCATCCAGCGACGCCGATTTGGTCAGGCCGGTAATGGCGTGCTTGCTGGCGGTATAAGGCGCTGAATCGGGTCTTGGACTATGGGCCGAGATGGAGCCGTTATTGATGATGCGGCCACCCTGCGGCGACTGCGCCTTCATCACACGAAAGGCTTGCTGAACACAAAAGAACGCGCCGGTGAGATTGGTGTTGATCACGCTCTGCCAGGATGCAACGGTGATCGATTCAAGCGGCACGGCGGGGGCGGCTATGCCCGCGTTGTTGAACAGCAAATCGACCCGGCCATAATGTTTTACCGCCGCATCGAACAGAAGCTCGACAGATGCGGCGTCGGCAACATCGGTCGGCACACTCAGCGCGTGACCTCCCGCCGCAGCCACTTCAGCGGCAACTTTTTCCAACGCCCGCGGCCGCCTTCCGGCCAGAACCAGCGAATAATGGCGCCTGGCCAGCGACAACGCCACGGCCCGGCCGATGCCGCTGCCAGCACCCGTGACGATCGCTACGCGCCCAATTGTTTGATCCGTCATGAAGATAGCCCCCTTTGTTCAAAGCGGCATGCCATCGCTTGCTATCACTTGGTGGCATATTGCTCTAAAATGAATCAGTTCAAACCGGGAGCAAGAGAGCCATGGACGAAGGCAAGTTCAACATCACCATCCGCCAATTCCTCAAGGAAGTCGGCATCACCGCCCAGCGCGAGATCGAAACCGCCGTGCGGGAAGCGATCCGGGCCGGTCATCTAACCGGCACCGAAAAACTCGCGGCGACGATGACGCTGGAGATCGGCGCCATTCGGCTGACCCATGTCGTCAGCGGCAAGATCGAACTGGCTTAACCGTCTTTCCCGCAACCAAGCGCCCACCCACTGCGCCGCGTGGGTGGGCTTGCGCGGTGCCGCCGTCAGCTACATTTCGACCAACCACAATGATGGCAGTTCAGGCAGCCGCCTTCTTTGGTCACGCCCGGCTGGTTGCATTCCGGGCAGATCATGCCCAGAGCCCCGGTGGGAGCGGCCATGTTGGCGACGCGCGGTTCATGACATGCGTGTTCCTCGCCGGGGAGAAAGCCGGTTTCGACCATGTGCTGTTCGATGATCCCGCCGATCGCGGCAATCAGCGACGGCACGTAACGCCCGCCATGCCACTGGCCACCGCGCGGATCGAAGATGTTCTTCAACTCCTCGGCCACGAAGCCCACTTCGCCGCCACGGCGGAACACCGCCGAGATCATCCGGGTCAGCGCCACCACCCAACTGAAATGCTCCATGTTCGCCGAGGAGATAAACACCTCGAACGGACGCAAGCGGCCAGCTTCCTCGATGTCGTTGACGGTGATGTACATCGCGTGCTTGTTGTCCAGCCACCGCAACTTATAGGTGCTGCCGATAAGCCTGCCTGGCCGTGGGATCGGCGAGTGATTGGGCACGACCGGAACCGCCGCCGCGGCGGCCACGGCCTCCGCCTCGGTGGCCGGTTCGGGTGCGACCGACAGCACAGAGCCGGTGATCGCGTTCGGCCGGTAGGTGGTAAGCCCCTTGCAACCCAAGCGGTAGGCGTCGCGATAGACTTCCTCGAAATCCTCGAAGGCGATGTCCTCGGGCACGTTCACGGTCTTGGAAATCGCGCTATCGACATGCCGCTGCAGGGCGGTCTGCATACGGATATGTTCCATCGGCGTCAGCGTCTGCGCCGTCACGAAATAATCCGGCAGCTTGGCGTCACGCCCGAATTTGCTGCGATACAGCCGCACCGCATAATCCTCGACCAGTTCTTCACGCTTCGAGCCGTCGGGCTCGGTCACCTTGCGAACGAAATCATAGGCGAACACCGGCTCCACACCCGACGACACATTGTCGGCGAACAGCGAGATCGTGCCGGTCGGCGCGATGGAGGTCAGCAGCGCGTTGCGGATGCCATGCGCGCCAATCAGTTCCCGCACGTCGCCATCGAGTTCGCGCACCGTCTCGCCGGCCAGATACGCCTCGCGAT
>JAJZHU010000250.1 GCA_021798375.1 Pseudomonadota bacterium
CCCCACGCTACAGCGCCCCGCCACCAGCGGCCGCCGACGAGGCCGGATTGGACATTCCCGCGTTCCTGCGGCGCCAATCGTCCTAAACAAAACCAACTATTCGTTAAAACCCGCAAGCGCACAGCTTGCGGGTTTTTTCTTGCCCTGCCGCGCAAAACTCCACAAAATGAAGGAGTTGTACGGAAATATTCAGCAACAAAGCTTGACTGGCCTCGGCTCGCTGCATCGCACTATATTGCCTCCGTGAGACGACCGCAAAAGGCGAAATTCCTCCATGGACGGGCTGGCCGACAAAATCTTCAACACAAATGATTTTGCTCCCGAAAACGTCGGTGGAAGCGGCGCGCCGCTGGCCATGCAGCGCACCCTCGCAAATCCCATCGGTTGCATCGGCGTCGGGCTGCATTCGGGCGCGCAAATCTCCCTCACTCTGCACCCCGCCCCGGTGAACAGCGGCATCGTGATCCGCCGCAGCGATCTCGGCATCAGCTTCCCGGCCCGATTCGATCTGGTCACGGACACCCGCCTGTGCACATTGCTGCATCCTGAAAACCGCCCCGACGCCCGCGTCGGCACGGTCGAACATGTGATGGCCGCCCTGGCCGCCATGGGTGTCACCAACGCCGCGATCGAAGTCGATGGGCCGGAAATTCCCGTGCTCGATGGCTCCGCCGCCCCGTTCCTGTTCCTGCTCGATTGCGCCGGGCTGGTGGATCAAAATGCCGCCGCCGCGATCATCGAAGTGCGGCGCCCCGTCCGCATCGACGACGGCGACGGATTCGCCGAACTGCTGCCCGCGCCCTCGTTTCCCGGCTTGCGCATGGAAATCGCCATCGATTTTTCCGCCAGCGTGATCGGGCGGCAAACTTTGCAACTCGACCTGACCCAAAGCATGTTCCGCCACGAACTGGCCGGTGCGCGCACCTTCGCCATGGCTGGTGAAATCGACACCCTGCGCAAAGCCGGTCTGGCCCGTGGCGGCAGCCTGGAAAACGCCGTGGTGGTCGATAACGACCGCGTGCTGAACCCGGCGGGATTGCATCAACCCGATGAATTCGTTCGCCATAAAATGCTCGATGCGGTGGGTGATCTATATCTGGCCGGGGCGGCGCTGCAAGGCATTTTCCGCGCCAACCGGCCCGGCCACGCCATGAACAACCGCCTGTTGCGGGCATTATTTGCCGATCCGGCAAATTATTCCTTCATCCGCCCCAATCTTTCCCCCAATCTTTCCCGGGCGGCTTGATCCAATCGATCCCAAAAGCATATCACGCAGCTTCCCTTTGGCTCCGCATTGCGATAAGCCGTGGGGCAAGGGAGCCTATACGATGATGTTGTCATTTGCCGTGCGTCGCTTACTGTCTGCTTCAAAGCAAGGCTGGACTGCTTCAAAACAAGGCTGGACTTTACCCGCTTTGGCGGTGATCGCCGCGCTCGGCACGGGCATGTTGGCCGGCTGTTCCTCCAACGAAGACTCGCTGGCCCTGTCCACCGATCTGGCCAGCCTGCCCGCCGACAAACTTTACAATGCCGGCATCGATAGCCTGCAAGCGGGCCGCTATGCCGACGCGGTGAAGCGTTTCGATGCGGTCGAACAAAATTATCCCTATGCCAGTTGGGCCACCAAGGCGCAGTTGATGCATGGTTACGCCGAATATAAGCGCAACCATTACGCCGATGCGATCTCGGCGCTGCAACGCTATATCCAATTGCATCCCAGCAACCCCGACACCGCCTATGCCTATTATCTGCGCGCCCTGTCCTATTACGAAGAGATCTCCGACATCGAGCGCGACCAAAGCAACACCGAAAAAGCCCTGGCGGCTCTCAACGACGTGGTGGTCCATTACCCCGAAACCAGCTATGCCCGCGATGCGCGCCTGAAGATGGATCTGTGCCGCGACCATCTGGCCGGCAAGGAAATGGAAGTGGGCCGCTGGTACGAAGGACAACATATGTATATCGCGGCGCTGGCGCGTTTCCAGACCGTGATCACCAATTACCAAACCACCAACCACACGCCCGAGGCCCTGGAACGCACCACCGAAGTCTATCTGGCGATGGGGATGAAAGGCGAGGCCAAAAGGACCGCCGAAGTGTTGGGATATAACTACCCCGGCAACGAATGGTATCAAAAGGCCTATAACCAACTGATAGAAAACGGCGTCGTGCCCGATAAAAAGGGCAAAATCGAACAACCCGGTTTCTTCAGCCGAGTATTCTGATCGCTTAACTCCAGCCCAGGGAACCTCGATGCTCACCCATCTGTCGATCCGCGATGTGGTGTTGATCGAACGGCTGGAATTGCGCTTCGGCCCCGGCCTCACGGTTCTCACCGGCGAGACCGGCGCCGGCAAATCGATTCTGCTCGACAGCCTCGGACTGGCGCTGGGGATGCGCTCGGAACAAGGTCTGGTGCGGCACGGCGCCCCCAATGCCCTGGTCAGCGCCAGCTTCACGCTGGATCGCGCCCACCCCGCCTGGGCCATGCTGGATGAACAAGACATCCCGCGCGAAGATCACCTGCTGCTGCGCCGCCAGATCAGCGTCGATGGCCGTTCCCGCGCCTTCGTCAATGATCAGCAAGTGGGCGTGGGCTTTCTGCGCCGCCTGGGCGAAAGCCTGGTCGAGGTGCAAGGCCAACATGAACAACAGGGTCTGGCCGATCAGGCCACCCACACCGGGCTGCTCGATGCCTTCGGCGTGCCGCCCGAACATATCGCCGGTGTGCGCGAAGCCTGGCGCGAATGGCGCCGCATTTCCACCGCCCTGAACGAAGCCCGCGCCGCGCTGGAACGCGCCGCCCGCGAGGAAGAATGGCTGCGTCACGCGGTCGAGGAACTCGCCAAACTCGCCCCCGACGCGGGCGAGGAAGAAACCCTGGCCAAGACCCGCCACGCGCTGCAAGCCGCCGAACGCCGCGCCGAGGCGATCATCGCCGCCCAGGCCGAAATCACCCCGCGCGATCGCCGCTCGATGAACCCCGCCGCCGCCCTGCGCGCCGCCGCACGCGCCCTGGGCAAGCTCGTCACCGAGACCGATCAATCCGCCGCCGCCGCCCTGGCCGCACTGGAACGCGCCGAGGATGCGGTGATGGAAGCCGAACAAGCCATCACCAGGCTGGCCGAACTGGCCGAACCCAACCCGCGCCTGCTGGAATCCACCGAGGAACGCCTGTTCGCCCTGCGCGCCGCCGCCCGCAAGCATCAGGTGCCGGTGGGCGAACTGCCGCAATTGCTGGAAAATCTGCGCACAAGGCTGGCCGCCCTCGATCAGGGCGTGGCCGGACTGGCGCGGCTGGAAGCCGAGGAATCCGCCGCCGCACGCAGCTTCCGCCAGGCCGCCACCGCCCTCACCGCGGCGCGCACCACCGCCGCCGCCCTGCTCGAATCCGCCGTAATGGCCGAATTACCGCCGCTGCGGCTGGAAAAAGCCGTCTTCACCGTCGAAGTCGCCCCCCTGCCCGCCGACCGCGCCGGCCCCGCCGGATTGGACCTGGTGCGCTTTCTGATCGCCGCCAACCCCGGCCAACCGGCCGGACCGCTCGACAAGGTCGCCTCGGGCGGCGAGTTGTCGCGTCTGATGCTGGCGTTGAAAGTGGTGCTGGCCCGCGCATCACCAGTACCCTCGCTGGTGTTCGACGAAGTGGACAGCGGCATCGGCGGCGCCACCGCCTCGGCCGTGGGCGAACGCATCGCCCGCGTCGCCGAACGGCTGCAAGTCATGCTCGTCACTCACAGCCCGCAGGTCGCCGCCCGCGGCGCGGTTCATCTGCGCGTGGCCAAATTCGTCCGCGACGAACGCACCGAAACCATCGTGCAAAAACTCACCGACACCGAACGCCGCGAAGAAATCGCCCGCATGTTGGCCGGCGAAACGATTACCGAAGCCGCCCGCCATGCTGCGGACGTGCTGTTGGGTGTGGATGGGTGAGCGCAACGCTCCCTGCGTCGCATTTCCTAATGCCCGATATTCTCCCCGCCGGCGGCACGTCCCGCCGTAAAGAACCAGCATAACGGCACCATGGCCAACGCGGCCAACGAACACAGGAAAAAC
>JAJZHU010000016.1 GCA_021798375.1 Pseudomonadota bacterium
TCGCAGCTCGATGATGTTGCACGCCTCGGAGGCATTTAAAACCATTAGTCGCGGCGCCTATACGCGCCTTTCAACGCAGCCGGACAAAGACAGCGAAATCCTGATCGGCATCGAGGCGGATGGCGGCTCGAAGATCGCCTCGGATATGTCGAAGGGGACCAGGTTTCAGCTCTATCTGGCGCTACGGGTGGCGGGCTATCATGAATTCGCGCGGACCCGCCGGCCGGTGCCGTTCATCGCCGACGACATCATGGAGACCTTTGACGACTTCCGCGCCGAGGAAGCTTTCCGGCTATTCGCGGCAATGGCGCAAACCGGCCAGGTGATTTACCTCACGCATCATTCGCATCTTTGCGAAATCGCGCAGCGGGTCTGTCCCGGCGTGCGGGTGCACGAACTATAACGGGCAATTGGCTGGGCGTCTCGTTACGTGGTTCGGTCCTTATAGCCGCGGCGGCGTTTGGTGCGCAGCAGAACGGCCAAGGCATTGATGGCAGCGCCTGGGTCGGGATGTGAGTCGAGCCGCCGGCGTCCTTCGGTGCCGATGCGACCCCACTGGCGGACCAGCAGGGCGCGGCCGAACAGGTCGGGCCACACCTCCATGCGATAGAAACGCCATTCGTTTCGTTCGGCGCGATTGCATACTCTGGTGAATGACTGTTGTGCGCCCAACGTGGACATCCAGATACCGTGTTCGATACCCCGACAGCGGACATATTGAACCCACCCGCTCGTATGGACGATCACTCATCCGTTTGATGACTGTCAATGTCAGGGGGAGGAACTACTCTGCTAAGGATTATCGCAGAAGGCTTGCCATGCTCCCCGATGCTCATAGCTATGGGTGGCTGCATTCCAATCCATCGATAACCCATCATAATCCCCCTCTACCCCATCACCAATTACACGTATGTCGATATGACGCGGGAAATTATTGTGCCAATCCCGCAAAAAAACGCGCGTTTTGCCGAATCCCAGAGTCGGAAATGGGTCGCTAAGGCGCCCAAGCTGGCGGCCAGACGGATCGATGATCCGGGAACAAGGGTCTTGGGAAATATGTAAACCATCCGCTGAAACATGATGAATGGTGGGATCATCAAGTGCCTTATAATCTACCAAATCATAACGAATGCTCGCCACCCACCAGACCAGCCCACCATTGGGGGCATAAAGCGGACACAGCTGAACCGCGTGCGGATATTTTAGCCAACCGGTCAGCACTTCTGGAACCAGAAACCGGTTGGATTGATTCACATCACGGCATAATTTGGCATCGAGTTCCGTGGCCGATGCCGAGCTGATGAAAATAAAACACAGCGCAAAAATATATTTCGTCATTGTTTGACCCAATATTGTATTTTTTTTGCAACATGTGGCGACCAAGCGTCAGCGACGGTATATTGGCCTGTGCTCCTCGCCGGTGCCCAATGGGCGGCAAGGCTTGCGCCACCAAATACTTGCGGCGATAAAGGATGGCCTGACGGCACAGACGCAGGTAGCTTTTTTTGTCCTACCACCATGACATGACCCGAATGGCCCGGGCGGGTATCCGCCAATCCCGCGACCACGATCTTGCTGGCTGCTGATTGGCTTACAGCCTCCTTCTCGGTCACTTGCACCCAGCCACTATCCTTTTTCTGCACAAAGGCCATGAAACTGTTGGCGTCGGTGAAGTTTCTGTTGGGAATCCCCATGTCAGTCAGAAAGTTATGAAGATAACCGCTGCAATTGGTTGAAAAATCTTTATACGCTGCTTTGGTCGCCGCATCAAATTTAGCTCGGAACGCAGCCATGCTCTGATCGTTTGTGGCACCTGGGCCAGAACGTGCTCTAGCTTTTTGTTTTTACGCATGATTCACGCCTACGTGTTATTCAACCTGCGGCGATCATGCTCTAAGTCGAACATCGCCTTGTCACGTAGCCGACGTTCACGATCAAGCCGGAACCTTATGGCTCAAACCTGTTGCGGTTTCAGCGCCCGCTTCGCGCCAACCACGCGCCCGGCGTTCCATGGATGCCGACCTTTGGCCACCGGATCGTACGCAGAGTATCCCATTTGTTTTCTCCTCCTGCCACCATTGGCGGGCAGGATTTTATCTCGCATTTACTGCAATGCGGCGTAGCGAGTAACCCATACGAACAGCGGCCCTCTGGCGTTGCGAATTGCGGAAGGAATAACCGGCGTGGTCGGGACCCGCCGAAGTGTCCGACGACTGCTTCCGAACCTGACCGGCCCGAAAGCAGACCAGCCGCTCCCGGCCCCTCCCGGCCTCAGCCCTCTTGTTAAATTAAAGCCCGACCAGAACGGAGGCGTCGCAGGTCCATGTCCGACAGCAGGCACCCTTGCGATGTGTGCCACGTACGTGCTTCCCCAATCATTTCCTCGCATCAATGACGGGTTAGCGGTTGTAAATCACGATCGGTCTCCAATGCGAGTGCCACGGACCATAGGGGCGTCTTAGAAAAAAACTCCTTGCGGCCAAGCCCCTTGCCAGTTCTGTGTTCATTCAAAAGACCCAACCAACACAACGGCCGCAGGACATGAATGTGGAATGCCGCCGCGAGCCGGTAGTCGCGACCCCAGATATTCTCCTCGCGGGTGCCCAACAACAACGAGCACAAGCGCCCCTCGGTAACGATATTTTGCGCTTCGACGTTGATGACATTGAGGAAGATGCTCCAGTTTCCCACGGGCGTGCCGGCAAAGCGGGCGTATTTGCTGTGGTCGAGGACATAGAGCAAAGTGCCGGCCAGCAGCGTCCAAAGCTCAGCCGGTTTGGCGCTCAATTTTCTGGCCAATACGGTGAGTTGCATCGCGCCCTTGAAATGCCGCACCAGCTTTGCTGCGAGCAGCGCGTCGTGCAAAACCATCAGCGGCAGAAAATCGGCTTCATTCAGCACTTTGTTGACGGCATATAGGTCTTCCGCCGTGTAATTGGGCCAGGCAAATGCCTCGGCTGCCCATTGCACGAAATATCGCTTGAGTGCTTTGGAAGGCGTCAGGCCAATCGGTCCGTTGGTCTCGATATACCCGATGGTGAGCAGGGTCGCCTTGAGCAATGGGGCGTGTGCCAGCGCCGGTTCGTCATCGGAAATGGGCTTGAACGGGATCATGGAAGAAGTGTGATCGATTTGCGCTGATATGCCAATCTATCGTGAGTGGCGACGATGTGGCAGTTTCGCCGGCACCATGATTATTTATGCACCCGGAAACAACAGCGCCAATGGACTCTCCACTCCCCGAACGCCCTGATCTCAACAAACTGAAGGCCCGCATCCAGGGGTTGCGCGCGAAAACGGTCGAGAATGGATGCACCGAACACGAAGCCGTCGCGGCGGCGGCCAAAGTGGCGGCGTTGCTGGATCAATATGACCTGTCGCTGACCGACGTCGAAATTCGCCAGGACACGTGCGAACGCGCCGAATATGACACCTGGCGCAAAAATGGCATTCCCTTGGATGGCTGCGTCGCCGCCATCGCTGATTTCGCCGATTGCCGCATTTGGCACGAAAAGAACCAGTTCGACGAACGCCGCTATATTTTCTTCGGTCGCCAGGCAGATGTGGCCGTCGCGCATTATCTGTGCGATTTGATCGACCGGTCCATGCTGATCGAGGTGGCGCGGTTTAAATGCACGCCAGGGTATCTGGGTTACCGGCCGGCCGAGCGCAAAACCGCCAGCAACTCGTTCCTGCACGGGATGGCGGCCTCGATCGCCGCCAAACTCCGGGAGATGAAGGCGCAACGGGACGAAGCGCATCGTGCGACCGGCCGCGATTTGGTGCTGGTCAAGGCGGCACTCGTCGATGAAGAATTGGCCAAGCTGGGGATGTCTTTCACCACCCGCCGTCAGGCGCCGCGCACGATCGCCAAGCACGCCTTTTATTCGGGGCACGCGGCAGGCAGGAAGATTGTTATCAACCCCGGGATTGGAGCGGGGGGCAGCGATCGCCGTGTCGAGCGGCCAGGCGGCCGATGAGGAGCAACGGAACCTGCTCGGGCATTCCACGACGCAGCGTGGCGTTGGGAAGCGGGCCCCGTTGTTCCGTCGCTGTTGTGACGGCGTATATCCAACGACCCGCATTGGGGATTGGGCGGCACAGACGATATAAGTTCTCGCGAATAATCCTTCACTGGTCAAAGCGCGATCGCGTGGCTTCGGGCAACCACGCCTTGATGCTATCCAACAACTTTTTTTGGACATCAAAGCCGATATTGCCTTGCACGGACCGCACTCGCCACGCCACCGGAACGGGCGTTTGCGCAGAGATCATCAAAACTTCGCGCCGCGATTTGTGATAGAAAGGATGGCGACGCCCAAAATCGGCATCAATCACCGCAATCAACTCTGGCGACATTTCCACCAGAATCCCCAAAATTCATGGAGAATCCTTGAATTATACACAAGATTCAATAAAATCATGAGAAATTGACGGGGCAAGGTTGTGGACAGAGCCCGTCATGCCGTCCGAAAATTAGTTTGACGCTGTTTTGGACACAACCCAAATTCTGGACATGCTTTTTGGAAAAAACGCTGCCCATGCCTCGCACCTTTGCCTATGTCAGCGTTTCGACAATCAGCCAGACCATCATGAGGATCAGGGATCCTGCTCCCGTTTGATGACCCGGACTCCGATGGCGTCCCGCAGCTTATCATGTTCCTACCGTGTTCATGGGTTCCGGACACCTGCGCACTATTTTTGTCGCTACCCCCAAATCTATGGGGGTCTTGCAATGATCAAGGCGGAGGTGTTCGCGGGGACGCGCTCAAAAAAAGAGGCCGCCCAAGGCGACCTCTTTGGTAGCAAAAGCGGGGTTGAAACCCTCAGCTTTTCACGCTCAGATGCAGCACCCACAAATGGGCCAGCGCGGAAAAGCCATCCTCGCCTTCGACGCTGTTGAACATCGCAATTGCATCGGCCTTGCGGCCGGCGACAACGTAGGATTCAGCCAAACGCAGTCTGGCGAGCTGCGTGCGCTTCACGCCCTTGGCCAAACCTTTTTCTTGTAGTGCGATGCCTTCATCGACCTGGCCGAGGCCGACCAGGTTGTAACCGACGTTGACAGCTTGATCGGCGTTGCTGGCGGCAAAGCCGACATCGGATTTTTCGCGTGCGGTATCATCCGCGATGGTCTTCAGGATCAGTTTATGCAGACGGTCCTGGCGGGCCACGTCGGCGGCGCTGCCGGTGCCCAGCAAGCCTGCTTTCGTGGCTTGATCGAATAATTGTTCCGCCTCGCCCGAGTGACCGCCTTGCAGCGCCACCTGGATGGCTTCCATATAGCTGGAGGTGTCCGTGAGCGTGCCGGTGGCCAAGCGCAGCAAGTATGAATCATATTCCAAAAGATTGCCGTTGAAGCTTGGCGATCCGATGACATTATTGATCAGCGTGCCCCAATATTCCGGCTTGGGGTAATAGATAACGGCCTGCTCCAGCGCTGCCGAAATGGCGGCATTGTCTTTCAGATTGATCGCCGACGAATAAAGCAGGTTGAAATCATTCTCGCTGGGGGTTTTGCCCGCACGGATCTGAGCCTTGATCGCGGCGTCTTCCAACCGCATGGCGCCGGCGAAATCATTGGACAGATAATGTGCCTCGATCTGTATCTGCTTCATTTGGGCATCGCTGCCGCCCTTTTTGAAGTAGCGATCGGCCCAGGTGGCGGCCTGACCGTAATCCTTCAACTGGAAGGCAAACCCGGCGTTGGCCTGGGTCATCTGCAATGCCGTGGCGGCATCAACGCGACCGGAATCGATCACAGCGCTGTAGGCCGCAATGGCGGTGGCGTAATCGCCGGTCTGAGAGGCGATCGTGCCCTTCATCTGTTCGATGACGTATTTTTCGAAGTCGTTGTTGCCGGGCAGTGCTGCCGCCGCGGCGAGTGCTCGACTGGCCGCCGCATATTGGCCTTTTTTGAAAGCCTCTTGCGCCGCATTATAGGCTTTGCCAAATGCGGGCGAGACGGTGTCCGCCGCCATTGCGGGGGCGGCCGCGGCGAGAAAAAGAGACATGCCCGCCCCAAACAGGCTCAGGCGAAATTTACGCGAACGGATCATCGGAGGAACATCCCGGGAAGTATGTGGCACGTGAAAGACGAATAAGGTGCGGCAAAGCGGCCGCAAAGCCTATCGGGGGCAACAAATCGCGCCCAAATCCCCATCAGGGGGAATTGAGCGCGAGCCATTAGTTGCCGCCAACATATTGTTCGTTGCCCACCACACCGATCTTGGTAAGACCAAGGCGTTGGGCATCGGCCAGAATTTCGGCGACATAGCGATATTTCACCAACTTGTTCGGAAGCAGCCGGATTTCCGGCTGTACCGGCTTGTCGGCTGCTTCTTGCATCATTTGATCCATCTGGTCGCGATCGGCGACCTGAACACCGTTCCAATACAGAGTGCCGTCGAAATCAAGCTGAAGATTGGCGATCTCCGGTTGGGTGGTCGGCGGTGTGCTGTGCAGCGGCATATCGATTTTCACCGCGTGCGTCTGCACTGGGATGGTGATGATCAACATGATCAGCAACACCAACATCACGTCGATCAGCGGTGTGGTGTTCATCTCCACCATCACTTCGTTCTCGCCGCCGCTACTTCCGACATTCATACTCATCGGTCTTACTCCCCGAAGAAGGGCGCCGGGGATAAACCGGCGCCGCCTCTGTTCTTTGACTAGCCACCACGTGGCGGCGGTTGCGTGATGAATGCCACCTTGGCGATGCCATTGAGCTGGCAATCATACATCACGCGGCCGATCGCTTCATAACGGCCATTTTCATCGCCACGAATGTGGATCTCAGGTTGCGGCTTTTTCGTCGCGATTGCCCGCAGGTGCTGAAGAAGGTCGTTGTTGTCCTTCATCTGCTCCTGGTTCCACCAAACCGTACCATCCTCGGTAACCGCGAGCATGATATTGATCGGCTTGGTGATTTCCACCTGATTTCGTTCGTTTGGCAACTTGACCGGGACCGTGTGAGTGACGACCGGGATGGTGATCAAGAAGATGATCAGCAACACCAACATCACGTCCACAAGCGGCGTGGTGTTAATGGCCGACACCACCTCGTCCTCGTCCTCTGAAGGACCGACACTCATTGACATGGATTAACCCGCCTTCTTGGAGAGAAGCACCGAATGCACATCGGCAGCAAAGTTGCGGATCTTTTCGAGCGCACCCTTGTTGCGACGCACCAGCCAGTTATAGCCAAGCACGGCCGGAACGGCGGTGAACAGACCGACGGCGGTCATGATCAACGCTTCACCCACCGGGCCCGCGACTTTGTCGATCGAAGCCTGGCCGGCGATGCCGATGGCGGTAAGAGCGCCGTAGATGCCCCACACCGTGCCGAACAGACCGACGAACGGAGCGGTGGAGCCCACGGTGGCGAGGAAGGCCAGGCCGCCTTGCAGACGCGAGTTCACGTCATCGACCGAACGCTGCACCGAAAGCGTGATCCAGGTGTTGAGATCGATGGCTTCGGTCAGCGCGCCTTCATGATGCTCGTTGGCTTCCAGGCCCGAGTCAGCGATGAAGCGGAACGCCGAGCTTTCGTCGAGCTTCTTCGCGTTTTCCCGCAAACTGCCACCCTTATAGAAGACGGCGGCGCATTTCTTGGCTTGGCTGAGGATCTTGGATTGCTCGATCAGCTTGGTCACCATGATATACCAGGTGCCGATCGACATGATCGCCAGCGTGACCAGGGTGCCGCGGGCAATGAAATCGCCTTTCTGCCACAGCGATTTGATACCATAGGGGTTTTCAACCGAAACCTGAGCGGTCGCCGACATCGGCGGCGGGCCGGCCGGGGCGGGAGCCGCGGCAGGGGCCGGGGCGGCAGCGGGCGTTGCACCCGGGGCAGGAGCCGCCGACTGATCGCCAGCGGCAGGAGCCGGCGTGGCGGCAGGAGCCGCCGATTGGTCACCGGCGGCGGGAGCGGCGCCGGGGGCTGCCGGGGCGGCAGGAGCCGCCGCCGCAGGAGCTGCAGGCGCCGCCGGAGCGGCGGCATCCTGTGCCCAAACCGGAGCAGTGAAAGAAGCAGCTGCCAACAACAGGCTGCCAACAATCAGGGTACGAGAAAACTTCGACATAAATCCTCCAACTGGTCCGACGCGAAGATTGGCCTGCGCCTCGGTTTCGAACATTCTACTCAACTGGTCACCCCGTGCCGGATGGCACGGAACTTGGTGCTTTATCATTCTAGCTTGAACTTGAACGGCATAACCGCTCGCGTTTTAACCGGCACACCATTGTGGGTGGCAGGGCGGAATTTATTGGTCTTGGCAAAATCCAGCGCGGCACGACCGAACAAGGCGCTACCGGTGACGCCGGTCACTTCGCAATCGGACGTCGAGCCATCTGTGTCGACCGTACAGGTTATCTGCGCCGAGCCTTCGACTTCATCGTCGATCAAGCTCTGCGGGTATTCCGGCTTGCCACCACCGATGGCCACCGGACGCACATATGTATCGGCCACAGCAGGCGCCGGTGGCGGCGGAGCCTGAGGCTTTGGCGGTGCGGCCGACGTGGCGGCCGAGATCGCGTTGCCCGTATCCGGCGTCTGGACATCGACTTGCGGCGTCGGAATGAACGGCGGCGGTGGCTTTAGCAGTTCGGGCGGCGGCGGCGGCGGCGGCTTGTTCTGCGCCTGCTTCTGCGCGGACAAGATCTTGGTCACCAACGGCCCCTTGATCACGTCCACCATTCTGGTCCCAAGCCCGTTTAACAACGCCCAGATCAGGACGACGTGCAGGGCGACCGTGATCGCAAAACCGATCGCACTGCGCCCCGGGGCTTTTTGTTCGGCGTAACTTCTCATACGTTTATTCCTCCCGCAGACCCCGCCCGCATCGACAACCGTGCGCGAGCCTGACCGGTAAATTCATAGCCGGCAAAACAAAAAGATAGGCGCGACAAATCTCCGGGGGCTTTGCAGCACCGCCACGCATGTCTAACACCTTCAGCCTCAAAACGGCCGCGAAGCCTGGACAAATTCATCTCCCTTGGCGTCAAGCGCGGGATGCGCCCAATTCCCACACGCCCCCACAGAACGCGTGCAACCAAAACACCTGCTGCATTCGCAGCCTATTGGGCGCATTGCGCCGAGTTGTCTCTGTGTCGAGACATTTTCAATCCATTGTCTCGGCCCCCGTCTTTTTCGCGGGGTCAAGCGAGGCAAACCAGTTAAACTATTTTGGTGGAGCAGATCCACCTCATCTTTCAACTACTTTAGCCCTCTTACAAGGCAAAATGGATCGCTGCAATGGCGTCGTATTTTTGCAATATTCAGCTTGTGCGAACAACATCGCGCGGCCCGAATCGGCATTTAACGAATGCCCAACATCGATTTTTCCGTTATTGCAGCGCACAAATTTGCCTTTGGCATGGGATTGGCGCTCGCGTTTGAAAATAGAACACACGTTAAATTTTTCTCATAATGCTTGAAACTTTGTAACTTGGGCGCCAGATCAGCCGACTGACCGGTCAGTCACCGGGCGCCCAGGCCGGCGCCGCTGTCAGCGATCCGATATCCGCTCTGTCGCCCATTGTTAACGGCGCTGCTTGCCTTGCTCTCGCTTGCCCTTTATTCCTGCGTACCATGTCGCAATCCTCGGACCCTCTTTGGCGTGATCCTCTTTGGCGTGACCTGTGCGATCTGCGCGGGGAACTCGATCGCATCGACAATGCATTGCATGATCTGCTGATGGCCCGCGCCGACGTGGTGCGGCAGGTGGCGGGGTTGCGTGCCCATGGCAAGGTGGCGCTGCGGCCGGGGCGCGAGGCGCAGATCATTGCGCGCTTGCTGGCCCGCAATCACGGCGCGTTGCCCGCGGCCAGCGTGTCGCGTGTGTGGCGCGAGATTTTGGCCAGTTCGCTTTCGATGCAGACCGATTTCGCCATCGCCGTGACAGGCGAAGCGTTGGCGGCCGTGGCGCGCGAGCAGTTTGGCGCGCTGACGCCGGTGCGCCTTGTTGCCGATATGGTGGCCGCACTGGATTTGTTGCGGGCGCGGGCGGTAACCGCGGTTTTGCTGCCGGTTGAAGCGGCATTGAACGGGGTTTTGCTGAAAGACCTGTATGTGGTGGCGCGTCTGCCATTTTGGGCGGCCCGGCCCGATCACACTCCCACTGCCCAGGCCTGGGTGATCGCCAATACGCCGCCCGATCCCAGCGACAATGATGTGTCTTTGGTCGCTTGTGGCGGGCAGGTTTTCGAGATTGAGGGATTTCTGAGCCCCGATGATCCGCGCGTGGCGGGTTGTGGGGATGATGCCGTGTTGCTTGGCGCCTATGCGGTGCCGATTTCTGGAGAAGCCATATGAGCCCGCGTCCGCGCCCCGAAATTTTGACCATCGCGCCCTATGTGGGTGGCGTGTCCAAATTGCCCGGCCACAGTCATCCGCTGAAATTATCCAGCAACGAGGGCGCGTTTGGCGTGCCGCCGGGGGTTTTGGCGACGCTGCATGCGGTGATGGCCGAGGCGTATCGCTATCCCGATGGTTCGTCGGCGGAGTTGCGGGCGGCGCTGGGGCGGTTTTTCGATCTGGATCCGGCACAAATCGTCTGCGGGGCGGGGTCGGATGACATTATCTATCAGTTGTGTCTGGCTTATGGCGGCGCGGGCACCGAACTGATCATGACCGCGCACGGGTTTGCGATCTATGAGATCGCCGGTATTTATGCCGGATCGAAGGTGATCCGCGTGCCGGAACGCAATCTTACCACCGATGTCGATGCGATTTTGGCGGCGGTGACGCAGCGCACCACCTTGGTGTTCATCGCCAACCCCAACAACCCCACCGGCAGCATGATCGACAAGACCGAGGTGGAGCGGCTGCGCCAGGGGTTGCCTGCCGATGTGTTGCTGGTGCTGGATGCAGCCTACGCCGAATATGTGGATCGTGCCGATTACGACGCCGGGATTGATCTGGTGTCGCGCACCGACAACACGGTGATGACCCGTACTTTCAGCAAGATTTTCGGTATGGGCGGGCTGCGGCTGGGTTGGTGCTTTGCGCCGCCCGGGGTGACGGATGTGCTCAATCGGGTGCGTGGGCCGTTCAATTGTTCGGTGCCGGCGCTGGCCGCCGGGGTGGCGGCATTGGCCGAGCCGGGCTGGATCGAACGTTCGCGGGCGCACAACACACAATGGCGCGCGTGGACCGCCGGCGAATTTCGCCGGTTGGGGCTGAAAGTGTGGCCCAGCGAGGCGAATTTCCTGTTGGTGGATTTCGGCACGCCGGAACGGGCCAAGGCCGCGGATGTGAATCTGCGGTCGCAGGGCGTGATCGTGCGCGGTGTGGCGTCTTATGGCTTGCCGCAATGTTTGCGCGTTACCATCGGCACCGAGGATGAATGCCGGGCGGTGGTGGCGGCCATGGCGCGGTTCGTGGATCAAGCCGGTGGCTGAACCGATTTTCGAGCGTATGGCGTTGATCGGCGTTGGTTTGATCGGCAGTTCGCTGGCGCGTCGGGCGCGCGAACGGGGTGATCTGGCGCGTGAAGTGGTCGCCAATGCCCGCACGCAGGCAACACTGGACCGCGTGGCCGAACTGGGCATCGCCGACCGGGTGGAATTGGACCCGGCCCGCGCGGTCGAAGGGGCGGATTTGGTGGTGTTGTGCGCGCCGGTGGGCGTTTACGCCGATCTGGCGGCGGCGATCGCGCCCCATTTGGCGCATGGTGCGATCATCACCGATGTGGGCTCGACCAAGGTTTCGGTGATCCGCGATGTCGGCCCGTTGCTGCCGGCACACACGCATTTTGTGCCGGGACATCCATTGGCCGGCACCGAATTTTCCGGCCCGGACGCCGGATTCGCCAGCCTGTTCGAGGGGCGCTGGACGATTTTAACCCCGCCGCCGGGCACCGACGGCGATGCCGTGGCGCGGTTGCGGCTGCTGTGGGAGCGCTGCGGCGCCAATGTCGCGGTGATGGACGCCCCGCATCACGACCGGGTGCTGGCGATCACCAGCCATCTGCCGCATTTGCTGGCCTTCACCATCTGCGGCACGGCGGATGACCTGGCGACCGAGACGCGTGACGAAGTGTTGCAGTTCGCGGCTTCGGGCTTTCGCGATTTCACCCGCATCGCGGCGTCTGATCCGGTGATGTGGCGCGATATTTTCATGAACAACCGCGAAGCCTTGCTGGAAATGCTGGCCCGTTTCACCGAGGACGCCCAGGCCATGGCCCGCGCGGTGCGTTGGGGCGATGCCGATTATATCGTGGACAAGATCAACCGCAGCCGGAAGATTCGGAAAAATCTGATCGAGATCAAGCAGGCCTGACGTTTTTGGCGTGATTCTTTTTTACAGAGTCCTGTAGGCCTGCACAAAAACGACAAAGCTTTTCATTTCACGCCGAGATTGGACGAGTGCGTTATCGCCGCGCCGAATAAAAACGTTTAAAATCAGATTGTTGTGCAAGGCTGCGCGCAGTGGAAAACTTAAACATGTGTTTAATGCAGTTGTGCGATGCACAATAGTGCTTGTTTCCGAGATCCGTTTGGCGCTAAGTTGTGCTCACAGCGATGCTTCGCGCTCGCTGTTTCTTGGACGTTTCCTCCCTAAACTTAACGGCACCCCTGTGGTGCCGTTTTTTTATGGGGCGATGTTGAAGTTTAACGCCTTGTCGGTGAGTTTTGTTCCCGGACCATAAGAAAAAGGCGGCGACGGGTTGAGGCCAAGCGTTCGTGCGATGTAAGTCCGGCTGGAAAAACAGATGAAAATCAACGGTATATACTTCTAAACGCATAGCATGTGGCCAATTCATGCGTACAGCGCGTTGGTGCGATGCACAATAAAGCTTGTTTTTTAGGGCCGGTCGGCGCTAAGTTGTGCTCACAGCGATGCTTCGCGCTCGCTGTTTCTTGGACGTTTCCTCCCTAAACTTAACGGCACCCTTGTGGTGCCGTTTTTTTAGGAAAATTCGTCAAAGTTTAACCTCTCACTCGCACATTCCGGCCATGGAACAAATACGCCAATGGCTTGAAAGCGGGCGCTGGAACGATGCGCGATCGGCGTTGCAAGCGGCGATGGTGAATGAACGGGCGGCGGACCCTGATTTGGGCACGCTGCTGGGGTTGGCTTTGGGCGGTGGCGGCGATATGGCCGGGGCAATGGCCCAGTTGCACAAAGTGGCCGAACAATGCCCCGACGAGCCGCACCCATGTTTGGATTTATTGCCGATCCTGCAAGCCCAGGGGCGAACGGACGAAATTGCCCCCCTGTTGCTGGAGGTGCTGGTGCGGCGGCCGCGGACGCCATTGGTGGCGTTGGAGTTGGCGCGTCATTACCGGGCGAGCGGCAAGATGCGGGATGCTTTACGATGGGCGTGGCATGCGGCCGGTTTGCAGCCGCAATGGGGCGAAGCGCGGCGCCTGTTGGCCTGGATATTGGCCGATTTGGGTGATTTGGCGGGATCGGTGACATATTCCAGACAAGCGGTGGCGCTTGATCCTTATGACGCCGCTGCATGGAGCAATCTGGGGGTGGCGCTGACCGATTTGGGGCGCCACGACGAGGGCGAAATCGCCCACGATCGGGCTTTGGCATTGGCCCCCGATCAACCGCGCATCCGGGTGAATCGGGCGGTTAATCTACTGGCGCAGGGCCGTATGCGCGAGGCATGGGCGGATTATGAATGGCGATTGCGGCTGCCCGGACATACCGGACTGCCGATGGAGCAATTATTGCCGGATCTTGATCGGGGCGTGGACCTGCGGGGCAAGCGGGTGTTGCTGACCCACGAGGATGGGCTGGGCGACACGATCCAGTTTGCACGTTTCGCACCGCTGCTGGCGGCGCGGGGGGCGCAGGTGCTGGCCCACGCGCCACCGCCGCTGGAGCGTTTGCTGCGATCGCTGGGAAGCGGAATCACCATCCTGCCCGGCAGTGCCGCCTTGCCGGCGTTTGATTATCACTGCCCTTATACCTCGCTGCCGCGCGCCTTTGGGGTAACGATTTTCAATATTCCCGCCACGCCCTATTTATTTGCCGAACCGGCATTGGTGGCACGTTGGCAAACAGCACTGCCCGCGGGCGGGTTCAAGGTTGGATTGGTCTGGGCGGGGCAGGCGCGGCCCTGGTTGGAAGGCTATGGCCCGCTGGATGGACGGCGATCGATGCGGTTGGCCGACCTGGCGCCTTTGATGCAACGGACCGGGGTGCAATGGGTGAGTTTGCAAAAAGGCGTCGCCGCCGAAGAATTGACCGAACAAGGCTGGCGGAATGATTGGCCCCAAGGGTCTGGCGGATTTTCCATTTGCGACCCGATGCCCCAGGTGCAAGATTTCGCCGATACGGCGGCGATTGTAGCGCAGTTGGACGCGGTGGTGACGGTGGATACCTCGGTGGCGCATCTGGCGGGTGCGATGGGTAAGACCGTGTTGTTGCTGGATCGTTTTGATACCTGTTGGCGATGGTTGCGAAACCGCAATGATAGCCCGTGGTATGATAAGACGCGGATTTTCCGCCAGGATCATTTGGGCGACTGGTCCGGACCGGTGGCGCAAATCGCGGCACATCTGGGGGCCATCAATATAGCATATGGCGCTCTGCATAGCGTGTGCTAAAATCGCGGTTCATTTGTTTTCCGAGGTTGTTGTGGCAGACCCTGTAGAGCTTAAAAGATCGACGCTGTTAAGGCACACCGCTCGTATCGTTTCGGCGCATGCGTCGCGCCACAATTTAGGCGCCGAGGCGCTTTCCGCGCTGATTCACGACATATTCAATGTGTTGCGCGATTTGAACGCGTCGCAACCAACAGCGGTGGAAAAGCGGCAGCCAGCGGTGCTGGTCAAAAAATCTGTATTTCCCGAATACATCATCTGTTTGGAAGATGGTAAAAAACTAAAAATGCTCAAGCGGCATTTAAAATCTGCTTATAACCTAACCCCCGATGAATATCGCCAGAAATGGGATTTGCCGCCGGATTATCCAATGGTGGCCGAAAATTATGTGCTGCGGCGGTCTTCATTGGCGAAGTCGGCCGGGTTGGGAAAAATGCGCGGCAAAAGCAAACGTGAAACATGATGTTTGATTATGAGTTTATCTCAAATTCCACGGATCAATTATCACGCTTTATAGGCGCCAATTGAATTTCCACCAATAAATCGCGTGATGTGCTACTGGGGTTGTCAACCCGACCAATTTCAGACGTACTTATACCCAGGTGGATTTTACAATGCACAGCGACGTGTCCACGGCAATCCCTTCCACCGATCCCGCCGGTTTTGATCCTGGGCCACCGATATTGCGGTTGCGGCTGATCGGCCCGATGGCAGCCTGGACGTTGAAACCGCAAAATATGTTGCCTTCCGGGCGTAAAACACGGGCATTGCTGGCCATTTTGGCGATGAACATCCCCCATGGGGAATCACGCGCGCGATTGGCGGAAATGCTGTGGAGCGGCCGGCCCGAACGACAATCCCGCGCCTCGCTGCGTCAGGAATTGCACCGGTTGCAAGAGGCGCTGGCGGCAAGCGGGGTTGAATTGCTGCAGACAAGTCGCGATCAGGTGGCGTTGAAGCCAAAGCTGGTGTGGGTGGACGTGGCCGAAATATATGATGCCAGCCGCGAACACCCCTCGGCCCTGGCGTTGGTGGATCGCGATCTGCTGGAGGGCATGGAGGGCATCGACCCGGTATTCGATCTGTGGATTCTCGAGCAGCGCAAGCGGCTGCGGGTGTGTTCGCGCGATCTGGCGGAAGGCGTCCTGGTGGATATCGTCGAT
>JAJZHU010000251.1 GCA_021798375.1 Pseudomonadota bacterium
GCATGGGTGAAGGCGGGAGCCAATCTCCAGCCGAGCGAATATATTAAAACATTCTGTTTAGGTGTGGGAAGCGGCATCATGCGCCAGATCGATCGCGTGTTGAGCCCCCACTATGTCCTTGTTGCCTAGGGCTTGGCGGCCTTGGCGGCGTCGAGCAAGGCGGTGACTGTGTTTTGCGGCGCCGGCAGCGCATTGGCCGCGGTGGTCGCCGGAAAAGGCCCCAAGAGCACGAATTTACGCATTGAATCGATCCCTGTTCATTGAGTTGCCAATCTAGAATTCATCGTTTTGGGATGGTAGGATCGGAAACTACCCACGCAACACGCGCCCAGGGATCGGCGTAAAATGGGGGTTACGATTCTATCATCATCTTCAGCGCGCGAGTGTCGGGCGCGCGACCGTAGGCGTCGCACGCCTTGGTGATCCGATCGAATTTGAAGCGATGAGCGATCGGCCGCTTTGTGGCGATTCTGTGTAATTTTGGCATATGAAATTGCGTTGGCGCGCCGCGTGTCTCCATCGGCTGGGTGGTATTGTCGATGTTGCGATTCCATAGATGTTCAATACCGAGATCGGGTCTGAGTCCATGCGCGCCAATATTGGCGACGTTGCCGCCAGGTGCGACGATGTCTTCTCCGCAAATCGTAGTTTTGGTAACCCTGACGATCACATCGGTGGATTCGATCAGCTCAGGCATATTGCATTTTTCGAGAGCAATTTTGCCTGGGCCCGAATACACCAATGCTTTCATCGGGGAAGCTCTGAAAATCTAAATTTACGGGTGGATATGCGAGATCTTCGTGCCTTCGATGCTTATGCCGGCCATCAGGCCTTGTTGATTGAAGATGAAGGCATAGGCGTCATCTTTCAGGGTAGAGGTTGAAAGATTTTTGGCAATGCCTTCGTTGACTACAACCACCGTCGGGCCGACGCCGATTTCCCAACCGTCGCTGCGGTGAATATAGCGCAATGCCCGATCGTTCATCAAGAACACGGCATAACCGTAAGATTGGGCGCCTGCCTGCAAGCCCCATGAACCGGTGAGAGAATTATAATAGCCGTCAACCCGCGAACCCTGCAACAGTTCGCCCTCGCCGTAAGCGCCGCCGAAGATCAAGCCCGCCTTGACGATATTCGGGAAGATCAGAATGGCTTTGGCACGGTGCGCCAGCGAGGCGGCGAAAGGATTGGTTTGATAAAGCCGCGTCAGCGCCGCCGACGAATCGCGATTGAGGTCCGCCGGGGTTCCGGCATAAGCGCTGCCGCCGACTGTGATTGCGGTCACCGGGACCACCGCGAGGGCAGTTGCCAGCATCAATCTTTGAAGTATTTTCATCTTTGTGTTCCTTCATAAAAATTCAGTAATCTGGCCGCCCGATCATCGCTTCGCGGCCCCACTTGTGTGTGGAGTGTTAGATCAGGGCGTGGTTTGTTGAGTCGTCGTGGAGGTGGTTGATGACACAATCGGCGGCGGTGGCGTGGTGGTGGTGGTGGATTGTTCGGTCGTGGTGGTCCGGCTTGTGTCGTCGGATCCGCAACCTGCTAGCAGGGCGGTGCCGGCGAGCAATGCCGTGAGCGGCAAAATACGGAGGATGGACATTGTATGTTTCATAACGCTACTCCAATTTCATTGTGATGGAAAGCCGTGCGACGTGGCGCGGAATTTACTGGCCGGTTGTTGTGGTGGTGCGCCTGGTGGTCGTCGTTGTCGAGCCGTCCGGTGCCGCGGTTTGCGTGTCGTGCGAGGCAGTGGTGCTTGAACCGTCCGGAGACGAGGTCTCGGTGCGCGAGGTGGCTTTGGTGCCGTTGGCATCGCTGGAGTAGGTCGCGCTTTTGTCGGTTTCGTTGCCGTTGGCATCGAGAGTTTTTTGGGTCTTGCTGCTGTTGTAGCTGTTGACCACCGGTGCCGGCGTGGACGATGTGGTTTGCGTCGAGGTCGTGGTGTCGGACGACGCGCTTTGGGCCAGTGCGCCGCCTGCCATCATGGCAAGGGCGAGTGCGCCGCCGAGAATAATTTTGGTCATTTCATGTTGCTTTCTTGATCGGGGTTGGTGGTGACCGTCGTTGCCGGCCCTGTGGATTTGATCACGGTCTTGGCGCTCAGCTGATGGTTGCCGTTTGTGTAGGATTGGCTTTTTTTGAATGTCGAGGTTGTTTTTCTGACCGTACCCGCGCTATCCAGCGTCTTGTGGGTTTGGGTGCGGGAGTAGGTGCCGGCGGGACCGTTGGTCGAGAGATTGGGCTGTACTTTATCGGTTGCCGTGCCGGGAAAGGATTGTGCCAGGGCGCTGCTTGCGACGCTCGCCGTCATCATGGTGAGCAACGTGGTGCTCACGAGCCAATAGCTATTCATCTTGTGTTCTCCGGCACATTTTGGTTGGAAGCTTTGATGTGCTGACAGTCGTTGATGGCAAGAGCACCGCCTTCGCCATTTGGCAGCGGGATTCCCATGAACATAATATGCGCGTTGTCACTATTTTACGTCAGCTTCGGAAACTACCCAGATCGCGGCGCTTATGTCTGGCGGAGCAAACCGCCGCCGATCAAGACCACGCCAACCAATAATACGCCGCCGGCAAGCAGCGGTGGGATGGTATGTGGGGTTTTTTCCTGGGTCTGGATTTTCAGATCGCCGACTGTGGCGACGTCTTTTTGCTGTTGGGTGTTGAATTCGGGAACCGCCAATCCCGCGGTTCCGAGCAACGCCAACACCGCACCGACCATGATCATGGTATTTTTCGAGCTTGCCATTGGAGTATCTTTCTTATAACTTGTTGATATATTTATTCTATTTTTTTAGAATCGCGCGCGCGGCGGCGAGCGCGGAATTTTCGCATCATTCGCATCAGTGGATGAAATGCGGCGCCAAGCCGATGACGCCAATGGCGATCAAATAGATGGCTACGATGAAATTCAGCAGTTGCGGCATGACAAGGATGAGAATCCCCGCCAAGAGGGCGACAATCGGCTGAAGCAGGACTGATTGCAGATACACGGAACGCTCCCTAGGATAAGTATGAAGCGTAGAATGATCCCTGGCGGCGGTTGTGCGCCAGGATCGGAAATTACCTATGTGATTTAGATCGTCGGCTCCTCGCCGTCTGCCCAGGTGGCGGCCAGCGCCAGGCGGGCCAGGGCCGGGAGTGATTTGGCGCCGGTTTTTTTCATGATCGAGGCGCGATGATTTTCGACCGTGCGTTGGCTGATTCCCAAATCGGCGGCGATGTTTTTGCTGGGATGGCCCGCGAGTACCATGGTCATGACTTCGCGTTGGCGCGAGGTGAGGCCAGCGACATGGCCGGCGGCTTCGGCGCGCCAGGCGTCCAGTTTTTGGTGATCGTGCGTCTGTTCCAGCGTGCGTTCGATGGCGGCCAGCAAGGCGGTGCGGCTGACGGGTTTTTCGATGAAGTCGGATGCGCCGGCCTTCATGGCTTCCACCGCCATCGGCACGTCGCTGTTGCCGGTGATCATGATGGCCGGCAGATGGTGCCCGGCCGCGCGCAGATGTTTCAGCAGTTCAAGGCCGTTCATGCCGGGCAAATAGGCATCGATCAACAGACAGGCGTCTTCGCCGGGGTGATAGGCGGCCAGAAATTCCTCGCAGGTGCCATGTTCCTCGACCAATTTTCCATCGTCTTCGAGCACGATTCTGATGGAATCGCGCACATGGGCATCGTCGTCCACCACGAATACGGTGGTTTGGCCCGGGTGCGGCTTCGCTCCAGGCGAAGGTGCTGGCGGGGCTACTGTCACGGGTGGGGTTGGCGGCGGGGCGATGCGTGTGGCGGCCGGAGTGGATGTCCCCGGCAATGACTGCGATATTGGTAATAGCCGATCTATCACGTCGGCGAGTTCCAGCAATTTCACCGGTTTGTTCAACCGAATGCATTTCATCGCGGCGATGTCGCGCAAGGTGCCGGTCGAAATGTCGCCGGTGAGAATGATGCCGGGGATGTTGGCGTGCAAATGTTCACGCAATTGCGCCATCAGTTCGATG
>JAJZHU010000252.1 GCA_021798375.1 Pseudomonadota bacterium
AAAACCAGCCACACTATTGTTGTCCGGCCTGTTTCTTCACACCGCACCAACGATTTCGGTTACCGCGAAGGCCGGGCTGAACAACAACGGCGGCCCGATCTGCGCCTTGTCCACCGACCAAAATGCGACCGGGATTTACTTCGATGTTCAAGGCAACGCCACAGTCACGGCAACAGGCTGCAATATTGTGGTCGATTCCACCAGCACTGACGCCATCAATGCGACCGGTGGTGCCGCACTCGTCACCGCCAGCTCGACTTGCGGGCCAGGCGGCTGGGCCGGCGCCGCCGGGGATTTCAGCCCCGACCCAACATCATGCGCCGCGCTGCCCGATCCGCTGGCGCATTTAACCGCGCCCGCCAACGTGAACAGCACTTGTCCCGCGGCCAATACGAATGTCGTCGTCAAAGGTGCGACCGTCACATTGCAGCCGGGGGTTTATTGCGGCACGGGCGGTAACCCGGCCATCAGCGTGCAGTCCAACGGCATTCTCACCTTGGCCCCCGGAATTTATGTGTTGCAGAATGGCGGCATGGCGAACACATCCAATTCCACCGTCACCGGCAATGGGGTCGCACTTTATGTCGCTTATCCAGACGGGTCATCGTCCTCGTCGTCGTCGGCACCCGCGTTGGCTGCAAGCGGCAGTGCCAACATTTCGCTCACCGCCATGACGACCGCCCAAGCCACCACTGCGGGCGATGCCGCCCTGGCCGGAATTCTGATGTATCAACAAGCCAACGCGCTTGCCACCGGCAGCAGCAGCCTCACCAACTCCCTGGGCGGCGACGGCAATGAGCAATTTACCGGCGCGCTCTATTTCGGCAATCAGAACATCTTGGTGGGAGGCAACGCCAATCTGGCCGGCCAAAGCAACTCGGCATCATGGACGGCGGTCCTCGCCAACGACATCAACATCAAAGGCAACGGCACCTTGAATTTGCCCAACAGTTCCAGCAGCCCCATTCCCTTCCCGAGCAGCCTGCGAAAACAAAGCGTAACGCTGTTGCAATGATGGAACGCTGATCATGCCGAAATTCACACCGCTCCATTATCCATTCCAGCGTTATGTCCGCCGGGCGCGGCTGGGCAACAGCGGCGCGGCCGCCATCGAGTTCGCGCTGGTGGCGCCGATGCTCGCCTTGCTGTTAACGGGCGGCTTCGATTTCGGGCGCGCGCTTTTTGAACAGCTCCGCGTGACGGCGGCGGCGCGGGCGGGCGCCCAATATGCCATTCGGGGTAGCGCCTATTGGCCTACGACAACCGCCGCCGACACGGGCATTGTCACGGCCGCGTGCAACGACGCGGGTGCGTCGCCAACAGTCGCCACCACCACGCCCATGACGTGCACCTATGCCGGATCAACCCCCGCGCTATCCGTGACCGCCAGCGAGTGCACCTATCCGGGGGGAACAACCACTTGTTCCACCGCCACCTGTACCAGCTGTGTGTCCGGCACTTACGTCAAGGTGCTGGTGTCGGAATCCTTCAGCACCTTGGTAAATTATCCTTTTGTGCAAAGTCCATTTACGATAACCGGCCAGTCACTCATCAGGGTGCAGTAATGGGTCGTTTCCGCCTTCGCCGTCAGCGGCTAACGCTATTCCTGAAAAGGCTTGAAACATCCGGCAGCGTGGCGGTCGAATACGCGCTGATCCTGCCCCTGCTGCTGACGTTCATTTACGGAATTCTTGAAATAAGTCATTACGGTTATATCAGGCTGTTCACCGCCAACATCGCACATGACGCGGCACGCTATGCCATCGTGCATAGCTCGATCAGCGCAGATCCACTGACAAGCACCGCCATCCAAACCTATGTCAATAACGAGTTGACCGCCATCGGCCTTACGGCAACCACGGCAACAGTTACCGTGACCTTCACGCCCAGCAACGCGCCGGGAAGCAGCGTGAACGTGCGGATTTCATACCCGTTTGTGCCCTTTATGCCGGGGTTCAATTCGATCCCCGGCACAAACCAGACATTTTCCACCCTGACCGGGCCGATCTTGGCCCAATCACAACTGACCTTCAGCAATTGATAAGGTCACGCCATCGCGCTCAGGCAACGCTGATCACCACCTTGCCAAAGTGTCCCGCCGCGGCCTGATAGGCCAAAGCCTCGGCGGCCTGATCGAAACCGAACACGCGATCTATCACCGGGTGGATGTGATGCGCCGTCAGCGCCTGGTTCATCGCCTCGAACATCGCACGCGAGCCGACAAACACGCCTTGCAGACGCGCCGCCTTGCGCATCAGCGGCATTGGGTTGAACGTGCCTTGGACCCCCGAGAGCACGCCGATCAGCGCGATGGTGCCGCCAAACCCCACCGCATGGGCCGATTTCTGCAAAGTGCCGATTCCGCCGACTTCAATCACCAGATCCACCCCGCGCCCTTCGGTCAGGCGCAATGCTTCGACATCCCAATCCGGGGTGGTGCGGTAATTGATCGTGCCGTCGGCGCCCAGCTTGCTGGCATGGGCCAATTTGTCGTCCGACGACGAGGTGACGATCACCTGCGCCCCAGCCATCTTGGCGAATTGCAACGCGAAAATCGAAACCCCGCCGGTGCCAAGCACCAACACGGTTTGTCCCGCCTTCAATTGATGCGACACGAACAAGGCATTCCATGCCGTAACGCCCGCGCACGGCAGCGTCGCCGCTTCTTTATAGCTGAGATAATCGGGAATCCGCACCAGACCTTGCGCCGGAAGCACCACCTCCTCGGCCATCACGCCGTCGAGCGTGGCGCCCAGATCCGAGCCGGAAGCGGTGGGTAATGGCGGACCATCCAGCCAATTTTGAAAGAAGCAACCAAGCACCCGGTCACCCTCGCGCCAATTGCTCACTCCCTCGCCGACCGCAACGATCTCGCCGGCGCCATCGGAAAACGCCACGGTATCGCGCGCCAGCGGGCCGTTGAAATAATGTCCGGCGGTGATGGCAAGATCGCGGTAATTGGTTGACCACGCCTTCATGGCGATTTTCACCTCGCCCTTGCCGGGCGCCACCGGTCCCCGCGTCACCAACCGCAAGGCGCTCGGGCCGGTCGTGGTGCCGGCCGGTATGATCCATGATTTCATCTTTGCGTCTCCTGAATCGTGATGTGTTGTTGTATATTAATCATTATGCGAAGGCCCGAATATTCATCACTTCGGCTTGCCGAACGCGGCGAAAGTCTGCCGGTCCTTGTTGTCTTGCATCAGCATCGAAAAACTCGGGATCTTCTCGAACCCCAGCCCCAACGGCCGATTCGATTCCGCGTCTGCAACAATCTGGCCATAGGCCGCGCCGGATATCTTCTCCCATTTCCCCGCCGGCTTTTTCACTTCGAGATTGACCACCGTGGCCTTGAACACCAACCGCACGATGGCCTCGTTCGGCGAAGATGGCTTGGTAAGGCTTGGGCAACCGGCGATGATGCGCCAACCATTGGCAAGTGCCCAGGCCGTCAGTTCTTCACGTTGCATCCGGCGTTCCTTTTCGGTGCGATGAGGTTAGGCGCATCATGCCCCCAAAGCCGCGCCATCGGCCAATAGAATCAATTCACCGTCCACATGCAGATGCGACGCCGGATATTGGTCGGATCCGGCCAAAATCTCGCGCAATACATGCGACTTTGCAACACCGCTGGCGATCAGCAACAACCGGCGCGAACGGGCCAGGGCCGGATAGGTCAAGGTGATGCGCGGTTCGGGGCGGCCATGCGGCACCGCGGCCACCCACGCCTGCGTTTCCCGCAGCACCGGCTGCGCCGGCAACAACGAGGCGACATGCCCGTCGTCGCCCAAACTCAGCAGCGTTACATCGAATAAATCCTTTGTACGCGTCAATTGATGCAAGGTCTGTTCATACGCCGCCGCACCGGCCACCGCGCTGCCCAGATCGGTGGGAATTTCGAATATATTTTCGGGCGAAACCGGCACATGATCCAACAACAAACGCCACGCCGCCGCACCATTGTGATCGGGATGATCGCGCGGCACGAAAC
>JAJZHU010000253.1 GCA_021798375.1 Pseudomonadota bacterium
TCTCATGTTCCAGTTGAGCGCGTCTGATACTGGTGTTAACGGCATCGGACTGAATATTCTCAAGCTCGGTCTGAGCCGTTAGAACATCGGCGACATCACCTGTGCCGGTGTCGTATTGGCGTCTCGCGATCTGCATCGCCCTTGTATCGGCCTCGACCGTCATATCAAGGAGACGCTTCGATTCATCCTGCGCGCGCAACTCGAAATAATCGGTTGCAAGCGTGGCCTGCATCGACAATCTGGCGGCAGCCAGATCGGCGGCACTGGCTTCGGCGTTGGCCTTGTCGCTGTCGATGCCGCGGCGGATGCGGCCCCAGACATCCGGCGCCCATGCGGCGGCGCCATACAGACTGTTGGGCAACATCGAAATCGGCGGGGCACCTTGCATGTTGCCCGCGGAAGAATTGAGGGTCAGGCTTGGAAACAAGGTGGCGCGTGTTTCCTTGACGGCAATGCCGGCCTCGCGGTACGCGGCCTCCGCTGCCTTCAAATTCTGGTTTGAAACATCGACCTGTGCCTCGAGCTTGTCCAGAACGGGATCTTTGTAAAGTGACCACCACGCGCCGCGATCAATCCCGTCGCGCGGCGCGGCTTGCTGCCAGTCGTGGGATGCTTCTTTATAAGACGCGGGCATTTCGACCGCCGGACGCCGATAGTCTGGCCCGACTTTGCAGGCAGCAAGCAGCGTCGCGACCAGCAGGGCGGGAAAAAGACGTAACGCGCCAAATGATTTGCAACAAAAGGGCTGCGACATAATTTTTACCCCTGCCGTTCAGGTTGATTATCTGGTTGTTTCCCGCCGATGCCACGCTGCTTTACCAGCATATAAATCGCCGGAATGACCACCAAGGTAAGGATGGTTGATGAAACCATCCCGCCCAACATCGGCACCGCAATGCGTCGCATGATTTCCGAGCCGGTGCCGTGACCCCACATAATAGGCAGAAGGCCCGCCATGATCGCCGTGACCGTCATCATCTTTGGCCGCACGCGATCTACGGCGCCTTTCATGACGGCCGCATAAAGATCGGCGATCGTCACCGGCTGATGGCTTGCAAGACGCATCGAAGAAATATTTTCATAGGCTTGATCGAGATAAATCAGCATGACAACGCCGGTCTGCGCCGCCAATCCGGCCAGAGCGATAAATCCCACCGCCACCGCCACGCTGAAGCTAAAGCCGAGCCAATACATCAACCACAACCCGCCGATGAGCGAGAAAGGCAAAGCCAGAAACACGATCAGCGCCTCGGTCATACGTCCAAAATTGAGATAAAGCAACGTGAGGATGATGAGCAGCGTCAATGGCACGACGACTTCCAATTTTGCCTTTGCCCGCTGCATATATTCAAATTGACCACTCCAGGCGAGATAGACGCCGGGCGGCAATTGAACATGATCCCGCACGGCTCTTTTGGCGTCGGTGACGTAGCCGCCGATATCGCGGCCGCGAATATCGATGTAGATATAGCCGACAAGCTGGGCATTTTCGGTGCGAATTTCGTCTGGCCCCCGCGTCAATGAGATATGCGCCATCTGACCCAATGGCACCATGCCGCCCGAGGCCACCGGCACCAGTATATCATGAGCAATCGCTTGTGGATCGGAACGATCGTCGCGCGGATAACGCACATTGACGGTATAACGTTCATTGCCCTCGACCGTCGTCGTGACCGCCTCGCCGCCAATGGCCGTCTTGATCACATCTTGCAAATCGCCGATGGTGAGGCCGTAGCGCGCCAACATCATACGGTCCGGATCGATGTTCAGATAATAACCACCCGTTGTGCGTTCGGCATAAACGCTTTCCGTTCCTGGAATATCATGAATGGCCGCCTCGATCTGCTGGCCCGCCGATTCAATCTGCTGAAGATTCTTGCCGTAAACTTTGATGCCGAGCGGCGTGCGGATGCCGGTTGAAAGCATGTCGTTGCGGCCGCGAATGGGCTGTGTCCATGCGCCGGCGACGCCGGGAAATTGCAGCGCCTTGTCCATCGTGGCGATCAATTTGTCGAGAGTCATCCCTGCCGGCCATTTATCCCGCGGCCTGAGATTGACGACGGTCTCGTTCATGGAAAGAGGGGCCGGATCCGTCGCCGTCTCCGCACGTCCTGCTTTGCCGAAAACGGATTCGACCTCGGGAAATGATTTTATGATGCGATCCTGCATCTGCAACAGTTCGCCCGCTTGCGTGATCGAAATCCCCGGCAGAGTCGTTGGCATATAAAGCAACGTGCCCTCATAGAGATTTGGCATGAACTCGGAACCGAGTTTCATGACCGGATAAATCGCCGTCGCCAGTGCCAAAAGAGCCAGCAGGATTGTGGTTTTGCGGTATTCGAGAACCATCTTGATGATGGGCTGATAGAGCCAGATCAGAAATCTGTTGACCGGGTTATCACTTTCGGCCGCGATACGCCCCCGAATCAACAACGTCATCAGCACCGGCACCAGCGTGACCGACAATGCCGCGGCCGAGGCCATCGCAAACGTTTTTGTCAACGCCAGAGGCTTGAACATACGCCCCTCTTGCGCCTCCAGCGTGAAAATCGGCAGAAATGAAACCGTGATGATAAGCAGGCTGAAAAACAGCGATGGACCAACCTCGCAGGCAGCATCGACCAGAACTTGAAACCGGCTTGTTTCAGGTGTCGCGCGTTCCAGATGTTTGTGCGCATTTTCGATCATCACGATGGCGGCATCCACCATCGCGCCGATGGCGATGGCGATGCCGCCGAGGCTCATGATATTGGAGCCGATGCCGAGCATATACATGACGATAAAGCTCAGCAGAATACCGACCGGCAGCACAAAAATGGCAACCAGGGCGCTGCGTGCATGGAGCAGGAACAAAAAGCACACCAGCGCCACGATGATGCTTTCCTCGATCAGCGTATGGCGTAAATTATAGATGGCGCGATAGATAAGATCCGAGCGGTCATAGACGGATTTGATGGTTACGCCTTTCGGCAGACCGGCCGCCAGATCCCTGAGCTGCGCCTTGACATTGTTGATAACATCAAGCGCGTTCTCGCCGAACCGCTGAAGCACGATGCCGCCTACAATCTCGCCCTCGCCGTTATATTCCGCCATCCCCCGCCTCTCATCGGGGCCAAGCTCGACCCGCGCCACGTCGCGCAGCAAGACAGGCGTACCATCCTTGCTGCGTAAGGCGATTTGTTCGATATCGGATGTGCCGCGCAAATAGCCCCGGCCACGCACAAGATATTCGGTTTCCGCCATCTCGACGACGCGGCCACCGACATCGATGTTGCTTTGGCGGATCGCCTGCGTAACCGCGGAAAGAGGAATGCCGTAGGCCTGCAACCTGCGTGGATCGACCACAACCTGATATTGCTTGACGAAACCGCCGATGCTGGCGACCTCGGAAACACCGCCCGCGCGGGTAAGACCATAGCGCAAATACCAGTCCTGCAAGCTGCGCAGTTCGGCCAGGGTTTTGTTCGTCGCCAGCAGGACATATTCATAGACCCAGCCCACGCCGGTCGCATCCGGTCCCAACGTGGGGGTGACGCCTTGCGGCAATTTTCCGCCGATGGAATTGAGATATTCAAGCACCCGGCTGCGCGCCCAGTAAATATCGGTGCCGTCCTGAAAAATGACATAAACGAACGAAGTGCCGAACATCGAAAGTCCGCGCACCGTTACGGCATGCGGGACATTCAGCAACGCACTGGTCAGCGGATAAGTAACCTGGTCCTCGACCACCTGCGGTGCCTGCCCCGGATAATCCGTGTAAACAATAACCTGCGTATCTGAAAGATCGGGAATGGCGTCGAGCGCCATGTGCCGTACGCTATAAATGCCCGCCACGACAATGAACAAGGTCGCCAGCAGAACGAAAAGACGATTCTGCGCCGACCACCGGATGATGCGCGCGATCATGGCGCCGCTCCTGATTGCGGTGCGGCGAAGGCTTGTAAAGCGGCACGCAGGTTG
>JAJZHU010000254.1 GCA_021798375.1 Pseudomonadota bacterium
CCATGCGCTTGGTCAGCGGTTTCTGGTCGAGACGGAACATCTGCATCCGGATTGGATTCTGGCGCACGGTTATCCGCTCGAAGCCGGGTTGCTGGCGATGTCCCAAGTATGGCAGGTCGCGGGCGATAAAACTTACACCATCGCCGCCAAGGGCGCGCCCGAAGCCATTATCGATTTATGTCATCTCGATTCCGCCCGGATTGAAGCCATCAGAGCGGATGTCGCCGCATTGGCTCAACAAGGATTGAGGGTTCTTGCGGTCGCCAGAGGGCAATTCTCCGGGGGTGACTGGCCGGGCGCGCAGCATGATTTCGATTTTGAATTTCTGGGGTTGCTTGGTCTGGCCGATCCCCTGCGACCGGGCGTGCCAAGCGCCGTCGCCGCGTGCAAGACCGCGGGGATTCGTGTCGCCATGATAACCGGCGATCACCCTGCGACGGCGCGCGTCGTCGCGTCCCAGGCGGGTATCGACAGCGATGATGTGCTGACGGGTCAGGAGATGTTGGCGCTGGATGACCCGGCCCTGCGCGATCGTATCCGCCGGGTGAGTGTGTTCGCGCGCATCATGCCGGAACAGAAGTTGCGTCTTGTGCGGGCCTTTGCCGCCAACGGCGAGATTGTCGCGATGACCGGCGACGGTGTGAACGACGCGCCGTCCCTGAAAGCCGCGCATATCGGCGTGGCGATGGGCGGCCGAGGCACCGATGTCGCCCGCGAGGCAGCCTCGCTGGTGTTGCTGGATGATGATTTTACCAGCCTGGTGACAGCCGTGCGGCTGGGGCGCCGCATCGACGATAATCTGCGTAAAGCGATCAGCTACATCCTGGCGGTTCATGTGCCGATCGCCGGCATGTCGTTGATTCCCGTGTTGCTTGGTTGGCCGTTGCTGCTGGGGCCGATTCATGTGGTGTTTCTGGAATTTATCATCGATCCGGTGTCCTCGATCGTATTCGAGGCGGAACCAGAGGAAGATGGGATCATGGCACGCTCGCCGCGAGATCCGAAGGCGCCGTTGTTCGATGCCAGATTGCTGATACGCGGACTGCTGCAAGGCGGCATCGTTTTGGCGGCGGCGTTGGGCGTATTCTTGCTGGGTATTCGGGGCAACCACGGCGAGGAAATTGCGCGCGGCATGTCTTTCCTTACGCTTGTCATCGGGAATCTTGGTTTGGTTCTGACCAATCGTTCCATGACATCAAGCGTTGTGAAGGTTCTTGCCAGACCCAACAAGGCGTTGGCCATTGTTGCCGTCACCACCGCCGGCGCGCTGATCCTGTCGGTGTCGGTGCCTTGGCTGCGGGGATTGTTTGGCTTTGGGGCCCTTGATATGGCCCAGGTCCTTGAAGCGACCGGGGCCGCGGCGGGAAGCATCGTGGTGAATGATTTGGTTGGCGCGATTTGGCGTCGCGGCCGCCTATCCGATCATCCCCGCCACCGCACCTGACAAACACGTCGCGATCGTTCCCGCCAGGATCGAGCGCAGCCCCAAATTCACCACTTCGCCGCGCCGCTCCGGCACCATCGCGCCCATGCCGCCGATCATGATGCCCAGGCTGCCGAAATTGGCAAAACCGCACAACGCGCAGGTGAGGATCATGCGCGATTTGGCGTCCAGCGCTCCGGCCGGCAGGGCGGCGAGGTTTTGATAGGCCACCAGTTCGTTCAATACGGTTTTGGTGCCCATCAGATGGGCCGCGACGTTCGATTGGCCCCACGGAATGCCGATCAGCCACATCACCGGGCGCAGCGGCCAGGCGAAGATGGCTTGCAAACTCAGCCCGCCGCCGAACAATCCCAGAAAGCGGTTGAACAGTCCCACCAGGGCGATGGTGACGATCAGAAAGGCGGCGATGGCCACCAGCGGCGCGACGCCATCCATCGTGCCGCGCGCCAGGGCATCGAGGCTGCTGGCCGGGCGATGAGCGGGGTCGATCACCGGCAGCCCCTCGTTTTTCGCGGTGAACGGCACCATGATCGCGGCCACGGCCAGGGCTGCCGGGGTTGAAATCACCGAGGCCGCCAGGATGGTGGAAAGCGCATCGGGCAACACGTTCGCCAACATCGAGGCATAGATCACCATCACCGTGCCGGCGACCCCGGCCATGCCGCAGCACATCAGGGCGAACAACTCGCCGCGCTGCATTTTGCTCAGATAGGCGCGCACCAGCAGCGGCGCCTCGATCATGCCGACGAAAATATGCACGGCGGCGCCCAACGCCAGCGGTCCATCGACGCCCAGCGAACGTCGCAGCAACCAGGCCAGCGCATGGGTGATTTTCTGTAACACCCCCCAATAGAGCAGCAGCGACGATAGCGCGCTGATGACCAGCACCAAGGGTAGAATCTTGAAGGCGAGCACCAGACTCGATCCCGGCCCGCTTTGGACAAAGGGCAGGGCCGCGCCGCCCAGATAGCCGAACGCAAAGGCGGCTCCATCGTCGGTGGCGGCTTGCAGCGCGAAGGCGCCATGGTTGATCAGCAACATCACCGCCCGCACCGGCGGGAAACGCAGCAACACGACGGCCAGCAGCAGTTGCAGAAAGATTCCGCCCGTCACGGTGCGCCAGGGGATTTGGCCGCGCCGTTCGCTGCATAGAAAAGCGAGGAACAGCAACGCGATCATGCCGATCACAGCGCGCATGGGGGATCTTTCCATAAAATCTTGTCGATCCGCTTTATCACGCTGGCGTTAAACGCGCCGCTGAAATTCTTCCGGTTTTATTCCGCGTCGGGCTGCAACTCCGGCGCGGTGGCGGCGAACGCGGGCAGCGCCATGCAGGCGGCTTCGATGGCCAGCAGACGCGGAAAGGCTGTGAGATCGACGCCGAAGCGGCGGGCATTGGCCATTTGCGGCACCAGACACAGATCGGCCAGTGTAGGCGTGGCGCCAAAGCAGAAGGGTGTTGCGGCGGTGGGCAGCAGGGCCGTGCAGGCGGTGAAACCTTCCGTGATTACGTCGCGCGCCCAGCCTTGCACCGCCTCTTCGTCGCTGCCGTGTTTGCGCAGACGCAGCAGAATCTTGAGATTTTGCAACGGGTGAATTTCGCAGGCGATCACCTGGGCGAAGGCGCGGATGTGGGCGCGCGCCACCGCGTTGCCGGGAAGCAACGCGGGTTCGGGGTGGGTTTCATCCAGATATTCGCAGATCGCCAGCGATTGGGTGAGAACGGTGGCATCGCCGATTTCCAGCGCCGGAACCAGGCCTTGCGGGTTGAGACGCAAATAGGATTCGGCGCGTTGTTCGCCGCGGCGCAGGTGATGCGCGATTTGTTCGGCGGCCAAGCCCTTTAGCGCCAGCGCGATCCGCACCCGCCAGGAGGCCGAGGAGCGGAAGAATCCATGCAAACGCAGGGATGTTGCGGATGTTGTCATTTTGATCAGCCGCCTTCGGCGGTGCTGATGGTCAGCGTCACCTTGCCCACGCCCGCGATCTCGCCTTGCAGCACATCGCCTGGCTGCACCGCGCCCACACCGGCGGGCGTGCCGGTCATGATGATGTCGCCGGGCTGCAAATGATAAAGCGTGGACAGATGGGCGATCAGTTCGGGAATTTTCCAGGCCAATTCGTTAAGATCGGCATCTTGTTTGGTCACGCCGTTGACATCGAGCACGATGCGGCCGGTGGTGGGATGGCCAATGCGGTGGGCCAGCGCGATGGGGCCGATCACCGCGCTGTGCTCGAAATTCTTGCCGGTGTCCCACGGGCGGCCTTTGGCGCGCGCAACCATTTGCAGATCGCGGCGCGTCATGTCGAGCCCGGCGGCATAGCCCAGGATCAGGCCGTTGGCGTCTTCGGCGCGCACGCGAAAGCCGCCCTTGTTCAACGCCACCACCAGCTCGATTTCGTGATGGTAATTCTGCGTGCCGGGCGGATAGGGGACTGTGGCGCCGGATTCCGTGGTGGCGTAGGCGCCCTTGAGGAACCAGAAGGGCTCTTCGCGGTCCACTTCGGTGCCCA
>JAJZHU010000255.1 GCA_021798375.1 Pseudomonadota bacterium
TATAGTCCAGCGAGGTGCTGGCAGTCCACGGCGAGATGTCTTGCAAGGGAGCGCCTTTTTGCTCCCCCGTTCCGGCGGTGGTTTGTGTCAGATAGGCGTCGGTATAGTCGCCGCTTCCGCTCCACACCAAGCCATTTGCCAGATTCGCGTGGACTTCGAGTTCCGCACCATAAACTGCGGCGTTGCCTGCATTATCGGTATAGGGGAAGCCGCAGGAGAGTGGGATCACCTGCTGAACGCCGGTCCAATTTTCATAATATACCGCGCCATCCACGGTCAGCATGCCGAACAGGCGCGCCTTTTCGCCGGCCTCGTAACTCCAGACACTGTCGGGTCCGTAACTGCCGGGGGCGGAATTTTTGCCGAGAGCCTGCAACGCGGCAAGACATGAAGCTCCTTCCGTGGTGGCGGGATTTGCCGGAACCGGTTGATTGCCGCCGCCGGGCCTGAAGCCTTTGGCGATCGTTGCGTAAATCATGTGGTCATTGTCGAACGTATAGGAAAGATTGAATTTCGGATTGATGCCCGAATTGGACTCGCCGGCCGACGTGTAAGTCGTCGCATTCGTGCCCGACTGAGATACGATGCCGGAAACGGCCGTATTGACGGTTGTGGAATATGAATAATAACGTAGTCCGACGTTTGCCTTGAGCTTGCTGGTGATCGCGTATGTCGCCTCGCCGAATCCCGCATATTGTGTAATTGTTGTTGGCTGAACCTGTCTGATAAGATTGTTAGTGCCAAAGATCGGCGCCGCGCCGGGAATTATCGACGTTAAGTTATAATCGGATGTGAAATCGCTGTAGTAGGCGCCAACAATCCATTGAAGAACACTGTTGTTCCTCGATGTGATGCGTAACTCCTCGCTGATTTGATGAGTAAGATCATATTCGGTGATGCTCGATGGTCCAATGCCTCCTTGCGACGTATAGACGCTTGGAAGCCCCAGCGAATATTGCAGCGGTTCGCTGGCATCCTGGGTGGTGGTGGAATTGCGGCTCCAATACGCAGTGCTCGAAGTGACATCGAACGCATTGAATTTATAGTCGCCCGTTACGCCATAGGTGGCGAAGCGGTCGTCGTATGGCTCGGCGACATTAAAGGGCTGGTAATGCGCGGCAGTTCCCGGATTGCTGTCGACTGTGCTCATTCCGTTCGAGTGAATTTGTTGAAAGAACAGGAATGGAGTGACCGTCAGGTCGTCGTTTGGCGTATAGCGCAGCGCCACCCGCGTGCCGAGCAGTTCCTCATCGTTCACGCCGGCCTGACTGCTGATTAGCGGCGCGGATCCCACATTGCCGCGTGTAAGTCCGTTGCCTTGTGCAACGGGGAAGTTGCCGACGACGTTACGGCTGATCCAGCCGCTGGTATAGGCCTCGGAACCGACAACGCGCAGCGCAAGTGTATCGGGTACAAGCGGGACATTGACCATGACGTTTTCGCCGTGGTTGAATCCGCCGCCATCCGTTCCCGAAAGAATGGTTTGCGCGCTGGCGTGGAATCCGGTCGGATCGGGTTTGTTGGTCACCACTCTGATCGTGCCGCCCATCGACCCGGCGCCGTAAAGCGTTCCTTGCGGTCCACGCAAGACTTCGACATCCTGAAGGTCGTAGAGGTTGGGATCAATCACCACCTTGCCGGCCTGGGCGGCGGCCGGCGGGGTGATTGCGGTATCATCCAGATAAAATCCAACCGTGGGCGACGAGCCACCCGCGGACGATAGCCCCCGCATTTCGAATTCGGTTTGCCCCGGTCCGCTTGACTTGATTGCGATGCCGGGCACGCTGTGGGCCACTTGTTCAAGATTTGTCAGACCTTGCTTCTCCAGGCTTGCACCGCTGATGGCGGTGATGGCGATGGGTGTGCTTTGCAAGCTTGTCTTGCGCTTTGTGGCGGTGATGATGACCTCTTGTTCCACGGCAACTCCCCGTTTTGCGGTGGAGGCGGTTTGTGCGTGAGCCGACCCAGAGGCGGCGCCGATCACATACATCTGCCCGAGCGACAAGGCGATGCAGGAGACCAAGGTGCGGCGTAGAAATATTCCGGTTCGCGTTTCCATGTGTGTTTCCATCTTATTGTGTGGTTCTAATCGAGCGATCGGGCGATGCTGGCGAATCGCGGGTTCGCATCCGGCGTAGGTGCAAGGCGGTAGAAAAACACTTTGTTTTTCAAGTTCCTATTGATGCCAACAAACACTCCTCCAATCGCCGCGCCGATTATCTTACTTATCAGTCTGACAGAGACGGGATGGAGAAACTTGACATTTAACGACATCAGCGCGGCGGGCCTCCGGTCGTCTGCCGTAAACGACCGCGAGAGCCGCGGAAGTTGGGCGTGGGTATCATCAATCGCAAAAGATTCCTGGATCAATCTGTCGGCGAGTGGTAGGCATGGTATGCCAGAGTTGCGTTCAATAAGACAAAGTTCCCGAACCGGCTTGGCGGCATAAAAGGCGATGAACTAGCCTTTGAGGGAGGGCGGCTTCATGACTGCGAGCATTACTCGTTCAGCGACGGAAGCGTCGTTTGATACGCTAAGCGGTCGCGTGGATCCCGGGCCAAACGAACGGTCGGGCCATTCGCTTTACTTCGGCGCGATCACGGCATCGGCGATGCTTGGTCTGTCGCGCGTTGTTCAGGCCAAATGCGGCAGTTCGGATGCGGTTTTCGCGCAAGTGGGCGTGTCGCGGCGCACGGCGGACTCGGATTCGTCCGCGCTGTCGCTGCGGAGCTTCACCGCGGTGTTGGAAGCGGCCGCCACCGAGGTGGGATCAACAACCTTCGGGCTCGATTTTGGCGATGCGTTCGATTTGCACGACCTGGGGCATATTGGTGATTTTCTTTACTGCGCGAAAACCCTGGGGGACGCACTTAATAAATTCTGTTATTATTTCCCTGTCATTCAGGACAATACAAAAATTTCGTTGGAGGTTGTAAACGGTTTCGCATGTGTATCATATGCGATTGAAGACCCAACCGTGCATCAACATCGCCAGGATGCCAATTTTACTATCTCCAGCATTCATAAATATATTCAACATGTTTTGGGAAATCGTTTCAGAGGGGGATTCGTTCATTTTCGGCATGAGCCAGAAGGGGATCTGATCAATTATCAACGGTATTTCAATTGCCCAATTTACTTCAGCCAAAAACGTAATGCGATTTTTTTTCCGGCTGAATTGCTGTATTCACCGATTTCGACGGCGGATTACGCTGTATGTTACCGTATCGAATCTATTTTGTCCGATAAACTGGCCAATAAAACGGCACGGATCAACTTCAGGGAGGGAATAGAAGCCTGGATCATCGAGGCATTCTGCCGTTGCGCGCCGGTGAATATCGAAGATCTCGCCCGGGAGCTTGGCATGATAAGCCGAACTTTACAGCGCAAGCTCGATGCCTGTGGCGTTAGTTTTATCGAGTTGCGAAACAATGTTCGGCTTCAGCTTGCAAAGCAGATGCTGGCGGAAACCTGGTTGCCGGTTACTTCGATCGCGTTTAATTTGGGATACAGCGAAGCCAGCGCCTTCAGCCGGGCCTTTAAAAATATGGTCGGTCAATCACCCTTGAGTTACCGCAAACGCAATGTTTCAGATCATTCAAGGCAGGTAATCACAGATTCAAGGTGAGGTAACCTCAAGCGGCCCTGGTGATGAGGCCGAAGCCCTCCGCGTGATAATCTGCGCACCCTACCGTCGTTTTCAAATACGAAGTCAGCTGGCGTTGCTGCCCATCACCATTGCGCAGCGAATTATATGCTTTGCCCGCATGGGCCACGTCGATCAGTTGCACGCTGGCCGAAAACCCGTCGAACGGCGCCGTGGTGTAGTCGAGCATGGTGCGCACGGTGAAGGCTGCGGCGTCTTGTTTGCCGGTCTGCGGCCGCACTTCCAGGGTGGTGGTGCCCCGGCCCAAATTTTTTGTCAGTTCTTTGACGTAAGCAGTTCGCGCCATGAAA
>JAJZHU010000256.1 GCA_021798375.1 Pseudomonadota bacterium
CCGCCAGCCCATATCCCAGCAGCAAAAACACCCCAGTGGCAAAAAAGAATCCCACCGGCGCACCCAACGGCGGAAACATGCCGTAACGCGCCTTGAAACCCACCGGGGCATTTTCGGTGGCCAACAGCGCCGCCCCGCCCCATTCGCCGCCCAGGCCAAATCCCTGACCAAAGCGCAACACACACAGCAACGCGGGCGCCACCCATCCCACCAACTGATAGACCGGCAAAAACCCGATCGCCACCGTCGAACCGCCCATCAACAAAAGCGACGCCACCAAAGTCGATTTGCGGCCCACCCGATCGCCGAAATGACCAAACACCACCGAACCCAAGGGCCGCGCCACAAACGCCAACGCAAAACTGGCATAGGACGCCATCAATTGTGCCACGGGCGATCCCTTGGGAAAGAACAGCGTGCCGAACACCAACGAGGCCGCCGTGGCATAGATATAAAAGTCGTAAAACTCGATGGCGGTCCCGGCCAGGCTGGCGGCGAGGATACGTCTTCTGCTGTTCGGCATGAAAATCCCACGGACGGAAAAATAGAGCAAAGATGAACACAGAGTAAGGATAGCGCCGCAAGATATGTCAATCATGCACCGCAACATCGGCCCCGCTCTTTCCAGTAAACTCCAGCCGGGTTAGCATTTGCGCATGTCCGAGCAGATTTTCACCAACGCCCAACTCGTTTTGCCCGATCAACTGCTGCCGGGCACGCTGGTGATCCGCGACGGCATCATCAAAGCCATCGATCATGGCCCCAGCCATTTGCCGCAGGCCATTGATTTACAGGGTGATTATCTCCTGCCCGGCCTGATCGACCTGCACACCGACAATCTGGAACGCCAGGTCCAACCGCGCCCCAAGGCACGCTTTCCCTCCCGCTCCGCCCTGGTCTCCCACGATGCGCAATGCGCGGCGGCGGGCATCACCACCGTGCTCGATGCGCTGTGCATCGGCGACATGGGGTTCGAACCGGCCCGCGGCCAGACCACCCACGAAGGCATCCAAGATATCACCACCTTGGCACATCAACTCAAATCCGACCATTTCCTGCATCTGCGCTGCGAATTACCGGCCACCGACATGGCCGAAAATCTGTGCCAAGTGGCGGACAACCCGCTGATTCGCCTGATCAGCCTGATGGATCACTCGCCGGGCGTGGGGCAATATTACGATCTCGATTACTATCGCTTCGTGCGCGGCCTGTTCGGCACGCCGCCCGCTCAGATCGAGTCGGACATCGTCCGCCTGCAAACCCAGCGTGCCCGAATGCGTCCCCAAAACCGCGCTTTGTTGTTGGCGCAATTTTCCGGCCGCATACCGCTCGCCAGCCACGACGACCGCGCGCCCCAGGACATCGCCGAAAACCACGCCGACAAGGTCATGATCGCCGAATTTCCCGTCACCGCCACGGCCGCCAGCGCCGCGCATCAACATGACATTCGCGTCATCGGCGGCGCTCCCAACATCGTGCGTGGCGGCTCTCATTCGGGCAATGTCGCGGCGGCCGATCTGATCGCAGCCGGACATCTTGATGCATTGGCCTCGGATTACGTCCCCGCCTCGATGCTGGAAGCCGCCTTTTGCATCGCCGCGGATCTCGTCCCCCTGCCGCAAGCGGTGGCAATGGTCAGCGAAAACCCGGCCAAAATGCTGGGTCTGGACGATCGCGGCGCCCTGCGGCCCGGCCTGCGCGCCGATTTATTGCGGATTTGCCTGCATGAATCCTTGCCGCTGCCGCGCGGCACCTGGCGTGGCGGGCAGCGGATCGCCTGATGCGCGCCGCCATCTTTTATGCCCCCGAAGCCCGCGACCCACTGTCACAAGCCGGCGCCATCTGGCTCGGCCGCGATGCCATCACCGGCGCCGACCTGCCCCACGCATCGCCCAAACTGGCCGGCATCACACGAAGCCCGGCGCGCTACGGATTTCACGCCACGCTGAAGCCGCCGATGTACCTCAAAGGCACGCTCAAAGCCCTCAGCGCCGACATTGCCGCGCTCGCCGCCCGCATTGCCCCGTTCGATCTTCCCTCCCTGGAAATAGGACTGATCGGCGACGCCCTCGCCCTGCTCGTCGCAAACCCCTCGCCCGCCCTGCAATCCTTGTGCGATGCGTGCGTGCGCGAGCTCGATCATCACCGCCTTCCGCCCAGCGAGGCCGAACTCGCCCGCCGCCATCAAATGCCGCTGTCGCCGCTGGAACGATCGCTGTTGGCGCGCTGGGGATATCCTTATGTATTTGAACGCTGGTGTTTTCACATGACCATCAGCGTCGCACTGCCGCCCAAGGCCCAGGCGGCATGGCGGACATTGGCGCAGGAACATTTCGCGCCAAGCCTGACAACGCCCCGCAAGGTAACGTCGCTGGCATTATTCACAGAACAGCAGGACGGGGAAGGCTTTCGGCTGGAACAGCGTTTTTTGCTAACAGGCCCGGCTTAAACGTCGTCGATATCGATCGGCAGCCCCACATAATTCTCGGCCAACGCCTGCGATGCCGCGCGTGAAGAAACCACGTATTTCATATCGGCAAGATGGATCTTCTGCTCGAACGATGTCTCCTGCGGGTTTTTGTGCAGCATGGTGGTCATGTACCACGAAAAACGCTCGCCCTTCCAAATCCGATCCAGACAGGTGGCCGAATAGCTGTCGAACAATTCAGCGTTCCGATACCGATACCAGGACCGCAGCGCCCGCGACAGCACCAACACATCCGCCGCCGCCAAATTCAACCCTTTGGCGCCCGTCGGCGGCACGATATGGCCCGCATCGCCGGCAATGAACAAATTGCCGTGACGCATCGGTTCGCAGACAAAGCTGCGCATCCCGATGATGCCTTTCTGGAAAATCTTACCCTCGGTCAGCTTCCAACCGTCCGCGATCTCCAACCTTTTGTGCAGTTGGCCCCAAATCCGATCGTCGGACCAATTCTCGATCTTGTCAGCAGGATCGCACTGGATATACATCCGCTGCACCGTGTCCGAGCGGGTGGACAGCAACGCAAAACCCTCGTCCTGATTGGAATAGATCAATTCGTGCCACGACGGCGGCGCTTCGGTTAGAATCCCCAGCCAGCCAAACGGATAAATCTTCTGAAATTCGTTGCGAACCTGCGCCGGAATAGCCTGGCGGCCCGGACCATGGAAACCGTCGCAAGCGGCGATAAAATCGCAGGCGATTTCCTCTTGCGCGCCGTCGGCACCGCGACGAAATTTGATGCGCGGCGAATCGGTTTCAATGGCTTCCAACTTCACATCGCTGACGCCGAAGATAATCTGCCCGCCGCCCGCCAACCGCGCCGCGACCAGATCCTTGATCACCTCGTGCTGGGCATAGACGGTAACTTTCTTGCCATCGGTCAGGTCCTCGAAATCCAGATGATGACGCTGGCGGTCGAATTGCAGCGTGATGCCGCGATGGAAATGCCCCTCGCGCATCATGCGTTCGCCCAAGCCCATTCGATTCATCAAATCGACCGTCCATTGTTCCAATACCCCGGCGCGGATCGTGCCTTCGATCTCGTCGCGCGTGCGGCTTTCAATGATCACACAGTCGATGCCGGCGCGGGCCAGCAGATGCGACAACAACAATCCGGCAGGGCCGGCGCCGACAATACCGATTTGGGTGCGGATGGGCATTGATCTGTTCCTACTATTTTCAATTCGGCGCTTCAAAACAACGCCATTGTCCAACGAATAGGACCGCGCACACGCGCGGGGGAATGGATAATCCCGACAATTTCCTGGATAATTCAAGCTGCCAGCCGGTTAATGATATCGCGGAATCCTTAAATAAGCCAGCCGTTTCGCTTCCTTGCGACCCCGCGCCACACTATCCAAAATCAACCCGCACACCGCCGAAAGGCTGGCCAGCATCACAAGCCCGGTCGCCAGCACCGCCGTCGGCAACCGCGGCACCAAACCCGTGCGGGCGAATTCCACCACCACC
>JAJZHU010000017.1 GCA_021798375.1 Pseudomonadota bacterium
GAGTGATTCAAAATAAACATAAATTAAATCAATAAATTGATGAAATAGGGGGTTCTTCTTTTTGTACACAAAAAGAAGACCTTATTTTTCTCCCATTTAGGCTTGCTCCATGAATCACCTCACCCCCGGCGATCGTCTCGTCCTTGCCACCCACAACGAGGCCAAGCGCCTTGAGATCGCCGAAATGCTGGCCGATGCCAGGATCGAAGTGATCGGCGCGGGTGCGCTTGGCTTGCCGGAGCCCGAGGAGAACGCTCCGGATTTCGCCGGCAATGCGCGGCTCAAGGCGGTGGCCGCGGCGAAAGCCTCGGGTCTGCCCGCGCTCGCCGACGACAGCGGTTTTCAGGTTGCGGCGTTGCATGGCGCCCCCGGCGTCTATTCGGCCCGCTGGGCGGGGCCGAACAAGGATTACGCGGCGGCGTTTGCCCGCATCAAAGCCGAATTGAGTGACAATCCCGACCGCCGCGCCTGGTTTTCCTGCGTGTTGTGCATGGCCTGGCCGGATGGAGAAACGGCGCTGTTCGAGGGCCGCGCCGAGGGCACACTGGTGTTGCCGCCGCGGGGTGCGGGGGGCTTTGGCTATGATCCGGTGTTTGTCCCCATCGGCGAAACCCGCAGCTATGCACAAATGAGCAGGGCCGAAAAACACCAAACCAGCCATCGCGGCCGTGCATTGGCGTTGTGGCGCGCGGCCGTGTTGCAACCCGCATGAAACCCGCCTCGCGCCGCGCCGGGTTCAGCTTTTTCCGCCGGCCCAACGCCGAGTTGTCGGCGATGTCGCTGGAAATCGACCTGGGCAAGATCTCACTGGTCGAAGGTCTGCGCGCGGCGTTGGGCACGGCGGTGGTGGTGGGCATCAACCAGTGGTTGAATTGGCCCTTGCTGAATTTCGTCGCCTTGGGCGCGTTGCAGGCCTGTCTGGTCGATATTGGCGGCCCCATGCGGCGGCGTGTGGCGTTTATCGCCGCCTTTATCATGGGCGGCGCGCTGTTGTTTCTGGGCTTTGGCGTGGCGCGCGCCGGCGGCATTTGGGTGGTTCTGCCATTTGCCTGTTTGCTGTTGTTCGCGCACAGCATGTTGCGCAATTGGGGCCTGAACGCCATGCAACTGGGCAATATGCTGTCGGTGGTGATGATCCTCGCCATCGATCGCGTCAGCCCTTGGCGCGAAGCCCTGCCCACCGCGGCGGCGTTCGCGGTGGGCGGCGTGTGGGCATTGTTGCTCACCCTGCTGCTTGGACGTGTGCGCCCCTATCAAGTGGCCCACCGCGCCGTGGGCGAAGTGTATCGTCAGTTGGCCACCCTGGCCGAAGATCTGAAAGCCCTGATCGATGCACCCAAGGTTCCCGCCGATGCATGGGACGATCACGCCCGCGCCCATCGCCGTTCGGTGCGCGATGCGATCGAATTGGCGCGCGAACTGGTGCATCAAACCTTTCAAACCCGCGGCCCCCAATCGGGCGTCACGGTGCAAAGCCCGATCCGTCTGGAGGCCGCCGATGAGATTTTCGGCGCGCTGATCGGGCTTTCCAGTGTGCTTGAATCCATCCCATCCACGCGCCCCGCCGCCAGCCGCGTGCTGCGTCTGCTGGTTCCGCTGCTGCGCGCCATTGCCGAGGCGATCGAACACAACACCGATCCGTCGTCTGTGGCGATCGAACGCGGCATCGATTCCATCGCGCACATCGCCGCCTCTGAAACGGCGCTGGCCGGGGTGTTGGGCGAGTTGTCGGGCCGTATGCATCTGGCGGTCAGCGTGGCGGGTCCGGTGATGGCGGATATGGACCCCGCCGATGCGCGCGTCGTGTCGCGGTCCTGGCGCGAAGATATCCAGGACCGCTTGATCGAAGGCCTGAATTGGCAATCGGCCAATTTTCGGCACGCCTTGCGCATCATGGTGCTGGGCGGCGGCGCCATCGCCGCCACGATGATCAGCGGCAGATATTATGCCCACTGGCTCAGCATCACCCTGGTGCTCACGCTGCAACCGTTTTTCGCCAACACCCGTCAACGCGCCATCGAGCGCGGATTGGGCACCTCGGCAGGGGTGATCGGCGTCAGTCTGCTGGCGATGGCGCTGCCCACGCCATTGGTCACGGCGGCGGCGCTGATCCCGGTGACGGTGGTGGCGTTCGCGCTGCGCCGGGTCAGCTTTGCGCTGTTTATTTCCGGCCTCACCCCGTTTGTGGTGCTGCTGGTCGAACTCGGCCAACGGGACGTGGCGGCGGGATCGATCGCCGTGCAACGGTTGGTCTATACGCTGGCGGGCGTCGTTGTCGCCGTGGCCGGCAATCGGTTTTTATGGCCCTTGTGGGAACCTTCCCGCTTGCGCGAACAATTGAACGCGGCACTTGCGGCCCATGCCGTGTGGGTGATGGCGGAAAAAACCGACGACCTGGCCCGCCGCGGTGCCGGCCGCAGCTCCAACGCGCTGGAAAGCTCGCTCGCGCGTGCTTTGGCCGAACCCAAGGCCACCCGCGATCGCGGCCTGGAACTCGCCTTGGTGGCCGATGCCGCGCTGCGCCGCATCGGCGGCCATCTCACCGCGCTGGCGCTGCAAAGCAAGCGCACCCCGCCCGATTGGATCTGGCGCGGTTGGATCGCCGAAAGTCTGCGATCGATGACCAGCGGCGGCGAGCCCCCCGCCCGGCCAGGCACCGAATTGCCCCCGGGGCTGGTGCCGATCGTGCGGCAGGTGGAATTGGTGATGGGAGCTTACGGGAGGAAGTGAGGGTGCAGTAATGTTTTCGGCACCGAAAATAAAATACCTATATCGCCGTCTTCGGAGCCGAATGGCCTGGAACGCGATAATCCAGCAAGGTGGTGATATAATCGCCGCGTATCCGTGCCTCGTGGCCTTGATCCTCGCGGCGCAGCAGGCCTTTGATCTCGTCAACCGATTTAAAACCGCGCGCCGCCAGCCAGCGTTCCAGTTCACGCAGCATCATATTTAAATGCGCCGCCCCGCCCCGCAGCAGTGCCGAGGTGGTCATCACGACATCGGCGCCAGCCAATATATATTTGATGATTTCGTCAGCGGTCTCCACGCCGGTACCGGCCCCAAGCGATGCGTGGGGCAACCGGCCGCTCAGCAGCGACAGCCACAGCAAGCCGAGCCGGATTTCGCCCTTGCCGCTGAGCAACGCATCATTCTTCCAGCCGAGGCGAACAAGATCAATGTCCGGTTGATACAGACGGTTGAACAACACCAACCCGTCGGCGCCGGCCTGATCGAGTTCCCGCGCCAGGGAGCCGAAAGCGGAAAAATAGGGGTGTAATTTCACCGCGATCGGGATTTTAACCGCGGCGCGCACGGCTTTTACCAAACCAATATACGCCGCGTCGGCGATAGCGCCGGTCACGCCAGGATCAGACATAATCTGGTAAATATTAAGCTCCAGCGCCGAAGCGCCCGCCTGCTCGATTTGCCTGGCATATTCGATCCAGCCGGTTTTCGTGGTGCCGTTCAAGCTGGCGATGATGGGAATTTTCACGGCGGCCCGCGCCCGCGCGATCAGATCGAGATAGCCGCCAGGCCCCGTATTATAGCGAGCGGCTGACGGAAAATACGAGGTCACCTCCGGCGAGCTGTCGGAGCCGATGCTGATCAATTGTTCAAGCAGGCGCGCGTCCTCTTCGATTTGCTCCTCGAACAAGGATGGCAACACCACGGCTCCGGCGCCGGCATCCGCGAATTGCCGGATTGCGCCGACATAGCGCGTCAGCGGCGAGGCCGATGCAATGATCGGGGAACAAAGCGAAAGGCCGAGATAGCGGGAGGAAAGATCGACGCTCATGGCTTTAAACCATCCGATTGTTGGTGATCGTGGCATCGGGATGAAACCGGCTGCCGTCACGCGCGGCCAGGGCCTCATATTGCGCATAACGTTCATTTGTCACGCGCTGCGCCGCGTCGAGCAAGCCCGCCGCCTCGGTGGGGCGCAGTTGCGCCAGACTGCGATAGCGCAGTTCGTTGTAGGCGTAGTCTTTGAGCGGGATGGTGGGGCGCGGCGAATCGAGCCGGAACGGCGCCTCGCCCGCGCCGCGCATCGCGGGATTAAAGCGAAACAACGGCCAATAGCCACAGGCCGTGGCGAGATCCTGTTGGCGCATCCCCTGACGCAAATCGAAGCCATGCGCGATGCAATGGCTGTAGGCAAGAATAAGCGAAGCACCCGGCCAGGCCTCGGCTTCGCGGAATGCGAGCAGGGCCTGTTGCGGATTGGCGCCCAAGGCAATTTGCGCGACATAGACGTTGCCATAGGCGATCGCCTGCAGGGCGATGTCTTTGCGCGCCACGCGCTTGCCGGCCGCGGCGAATTTCGCCACCGCGCCAAGCGGCGTTGCCTTCGATGCCTGACCGCCGGTGTTGGAATAAACTTCCGTGTCCAGCACGAGCACGTTCACATCACGCCCGGTGGCGAGCACATGATCCAGGCCGCCCGAGCCAATGTCATAGGCCCAGCCGTCGCCGCCGACCAGCCAGATGCTGCGGCGGATCAAATGGTCGAGCACGGATAACAGATCGAGCGCGCGCGGATCATTTCCAAGCGCACTCAGGCGCTGCCTTAATTCGGCGACGCGGGCGCGTTGCAGCCGTATTTCAGACTCGCGCACCTGCGGGGCTTGGAGTGCTGCATCGACCAGAGGCTGGCCCAATTGCGGCGCCAGATCGTGCAGCAGGCGTGTGGCCATCGCAAGCTGCATGTCGGCGGCCAGCCGGAATCCCAGACCGAATTCGGCGTTATCCTCGAACAAGGAATTCGACCAGGCGGGGCCGCGTCCGGCGGCATCCTTGGTCCAGGGTGTGACCGGCAAATTGCCGCCGTAGATCGAGGAACATCCGGTGGCGTTGGCGATTTGCAGACGGTCGCCAAATAGCTGCGACAGCAGCCGCAAATAGGGGGTCTCGCCGCAGCCGCCGCAAGCGCCGGAAAATTCGAACAAAGGCTCCAGGAACTGAATGCCGCGGACATTGGCGAAATCCACCAGACTGCGATCATTCACGGGCAAATGCTCGAAGAATGCGATGTTGTTGCGTTCATCTTCCAGCAGCGGCGCTTTGGGCGCCAAATTGATGGCTTTGGTCCCCGGCAGCCGCGGGCTGTGCGCCGGGCAGACCTCGACGCAGATACCGCAGCCGGTGCAATCCTCGACGTAGAATTGCAAGGTGAAGCTGGTATCGGGATAGCCGCGCGCGTTGACGGGGGCCGATTTAAAGCTGATCGGCGCGGGAAGTGCTGCATCTTTCAACCGCTCGTTGTCATAGAATCTGGCCCGAATGACCGAGTGCGGACAAGCCAGCGCGCATTGGCCGCATTGAATGCACAGATCGGTTTCCCACACCGGCACCTCGTCGGAGATATTGCGCTTTTCCCAGGCGGTGGTACCGGAAGGAAAGGTGCCGTCCACGGGCAGTGCGCTCACCGGCAATGCATCGCCGCGACCCGCCATGATTTCGGCGGTAAAATGCTGTACGAAAGGCGGCGCTTTTGGAGAAACGGTTGGTGGAATGGCGATTTTGCTTGTCGCGGCTTGGGGAATCGGAACCTCGGCAAGGTGCGCCAAGGTGTGATCGACCGCGGCGATGTTTTGCGCCACCACGTCGGCACCTTTGCGGTCATAGCTTTTATGGATCATGTCCTTGATGTGTTGCACGGCCTCGTTGCGCGGCAATACGCCGGAAATGGCGAAGAAGCAGGTTTGCAGCACCGTGTTGATGCGCCCGCCCAAACCCGCCTTCACCGCCACCAGCGAGGCATCGATCACGAACAGACGCAGATGTTTGGCGATGATCTCCTGCTGGATCTTAAGCGGCAGATGGTCCCAGGCTTCCGTGGGCTGGTAGGGGCAATTCAGCAGAAAGATCGCCCCGGGTGCGGCGAGCTTCAGCACATCGACCCGCTCCAGAAAGCTGAATTGATGGCAGCCGACGAAGCTCGCGGTCTCGATCAGATAAGGGGCTTCGATCGGACGCGGTCCAAAGCGCAGATGGGACACGGTTTGCGCGCCGGATTTGTGCGAATCATAGGCGAAATACCCTTGCGCGTAGCGATCCGCATGTTCGGCCAGGATTTTCACGCTGCTTTTATTGGCCCCCACCGTACCGTCGGCGCCCAGACCGTAGAAAACCGCGCGCACCACCTCATCGGTTTCGATCATAAAGCCGGGATCGACCGCCAGGCTGGTGCCGCCGACATCGTCGGTGATGCCGATGGTAAAACCATTGAGCGGTTCGGGCTTCGCCAATTCGTCAAACACGGCTTTTACCATCGCCGGATTGAACTCTTTTGACGACAGGCCGTACCTGCCGCCGATCACGCGCGGCATGGCGGTACGTTTGCCGGTGGCCACGGCCTGGGCCAGCGTGGTGATCACGTCCAGGTACAGCGGCTCGCCGGTTGACCCCGGTTCCTTGGTGCGCTCCAACACCGCGACCGCACGCACGCTTGCGGGCAATGCCGACAGGAAATGCGCCGCCGAGAACGGGCGGTAAAGATGCACCTGAACCACGCCGAGTTTTGCCCCGCGGTTCAATACCGCGGCGGTGGCGCGCGCCGTTTCGGCCGAGGAACCAATCAATACGATCGCCCGTTCCGCGTCCGGCGCGCCGAAATAATTGAATAATTTATAGCTGCGCCCGGTGATATCCGCGAACTTCGCCATCGCATTTTCAACGATGCCCGGTGTCGCCGCATAGAAGGGATTGACGGTTTCACGGGCCTGAAAGAACGTATCGGGGTTTTGCGCCGTGCCACGCACCACGGGACGTTCGGGCGTCAGCGCCCGGGCGCGATGCGCGCGGACCAGATCATCGCGGATCATCAGACGAATCGCGTCATCCGACAACAAGGTGAGCTTGTTCACTTCATGCGAGGTGCGAAACCCGTCGAAGAAATGCACAAACGGCACCCGGCTTTCCAGCGTGGCCATTTGCGCGATCAGCGCCATATCATGTGCCTCCTGCACCGATGCCGACGAAAGCATGGCGAAGCCCGAGGTGCGGATCGCCATCACGTCCGAATGGTCGCCGAAGATCGACAATGCCTGGGTCGCGATCGAGCGCGCCGCGACATGAAACACGGTCGGAGTCAGTTCACCGGCGATCTTGAACATGTTCGGCAGCATCAGCAGCAAGCCTTGCGATGCGGTGAAAGTGGTGGTCAATGCGCCGGATTGCAGCGCGCCATGCACCGCCCCGGCGGCGCCGCCCTCGCTTTGCATTTCCTGCACGATGGGAACATTGCCCCAGATATTGCGCAGCCCGCCCGCCGACCATTCGTCGGCAAGATCGGCCATGGTGGAAGAAGGCGTGATCGGGAATATCGCGCACACCTCATTTACCCGATAGGCGACATGGGCGGCGGCGGTGTTGCCATCCATGGTGTCGGTTTCTTGGATTATTTTGCCGGTCATGGTTGTGGCGCCTTCGCGGGTTCGCGGATCATCTCGATGGCATGACAGGGGCATGTTTCGGCGCACACGCCGCAGCCGGTGCAGCGGTCAAAGTCGAATTCATAGCGCAGTCCGGGACCAAGTTTGATAATCGCCTGTTCGGGGCACGCGGCATAGCATTGGTCGCACTCAAAGCAATTGCCGCAGGACAGACATCGCCGTGCTTCGTGCAGCGCCTCGGGCTCGGTCAAACTCGCCACGATTTCGGTAAAATTCTCGCGCGCGGTTACCGGCAATTCGCTTTGTACCGCAAGCGGCGCCTCGGCGTAAATCGGCAGTTGCAGCATCTCGAAAGACACCGGCGGGTGCTTGGCCTTAACAATAAGTTGTTGCCCCCGCAACCAGCCATCAATATGCCGGGCCGCTTTTTTACCCTGACCAACGGCTGCCGTGACGCTGCGCTGGCTTGGTACCATGTCGCCACCGGCGAATATTCCGGCCCGGCCGGTCATCATGTTGGCATCGATCGCGACCATGCCATCCTTGCCGATCGCGATCCCGGGAACATTATGCAGAAATCCGCTGTCTGTGGCCTGGCCCAGCGCCAGCACCACGGAATCGGCGGATAATGTTTCGATCTTTCCGGTCGGCTGCGGGCGGCCGTTTTCGTCGATGCGCATCACCTCCACGGTGATATCGGCCGCGCCAATGTCCTTGATGGCGCTGAGCCATTTGATTTTGATGCCTTCGGACAACGCGGCGTCGGTCTCGAAAGCCTGTGCGCCCATATGGGCGCGGTCGCGGTGATAGACGATCACGGCATCCTCGGCGCCCAGGCGTTTGGCGGTGCGGGCGGCGTCGATGGCGGTATTGCCGCCGCCGTAAATCACCACCCGGCGGCCCAGCACCGGCGCGCCGCCGGTCTCGACATCATGCAGCAAGGCGATGGCGTCGATTACGCGCGAGGCATCGCGCGCCGGAATATCGATCCGCTTGCCGATCTGCGCGCCGATGGCGATGAACACGGCGTCGAAGTGCCCGGCGGCCTGTTCGGCCAGCACATCGGTCACTTTATGGTTGAGAGTGATGACCACACCCATGGCTTTGATGCGCTGCACCTCTTTCATCAGATCCTCGCGCGGCAGGCGGTAGGCGGGAATGCCGAAATGCAACATGCCGCCGGGAAGTGAGCCTGCGTCGCGGATCTCGACGCCGTGGCCCGCGCGGGCGAGATGATAGGCCGCGGCAAGGCCGCTCGGTCCGCCACCCACCACCAAAATGCGCTTGCCGCTGGAGGGTGCCGGCGGGGGCAAGCTCCAGCCTTGTTCCACCGCGAGATCGCCCAGGAAACGCTCCACCGCGTGGATGCTCACCGCGCTGTCGAGCGCGCCGCGGTTGCACTGGGTTTCGCACGGGTGATAACACACCCGGCCGTGCACGGCGGGAAAGGGATTGTCGCGCATGATGGTTTCCCAGGCCTCGCGATATTTTTTGGCCTGGGCCAGATCAAGCCAGGCCTGCACATTCTCTCCGGCGGGGCAGGCATTGTTGCAGGGCGGCAGATGATCGAGATAGAGCGGCTGACGCGCGCGCACCGGGCCGGTGCCGCGTTCGTGCAGCAGGTCGATGACCGGTGTGAAATCCGTTGTTCTGGTGGTCACCGATGTCTCCTGTCGCGGTTATCCGGGGGCCACCTGTTTTGGCTGCGGCGGCGAAGACTGCGCGTGCCGGCGGGGGGCTGGTAGGCTCGGAAATTACTCAGCGGAACGCCAAAATACGCCGCTGGTGCCCGCGCACATTGATCCGGATCAGATATCTGGCCTGTCGTGGCGATCCCGCCTTGTTTATGCGCGGCGATATGGTGGAGCAAGGCCGGCGGATCGTGCAGCCGGTGCTCGATGCCTGGGCGGCGTGTGGAAAAGACGAATGTCCGGGCTATGAAGCTGGCTCGGACGGCGGCCATGCCGCGGTGGAATTATTGGCCAATGAGAGGCCGGTGAAGGCATAACGCGCACCGCGCGCGGGCCGTCCGCTGGTTGACGCTGATCAGCAAGTAGCTGGCGCTTCGGAACAAGTCCGCGCCGACCGCGGCTCCTATCCTGAAACTCTGGACAGTTGGATATGGTCCTGGGGGCGAAAGCCAGAAATGGCGTTCTAAGAAGGATAAAACCATGCACAACCATCCTAGACCATCCAGCCTCACCGTGCATTCCCCGCGCGCGGCGGTGGCCGGGTGTTGTCCCGAATGCGGTGCGTCCGCGCTGGCGTCTTACCGCGTCATGAGCGAAGGCGGCTGGTGGAACGTCGTCAAGTGCCAGGAATGTTTGGCAAGCATCAAGCGTGAGCCAGGGCCGATGTTCGGCGCGTTTACCCCGCTGGGGGCGCCAAGATGAGCTTATCGCTGCTGGGAGTGGATGTCGGCGGCACCTTCACCGACGTGGTCATGGTGCGCGACGGCAAGGTGCATGTCACCAAAGTGCCGAGCGACGTGGAGCACCCTGAACGCGCCGTGCTGGAGGGTGCCAGGCGGTTTGGCGTGACGGATACCGCTTTGTTCAATCATGCCAGTACCAAAGGCTTGAATGCCGTTCTTACGCGCAATCTGCCCAAAATCGGCTTTCTCACCACCGAGGGTCATCGGGACATGCTCGACGCGGGCCGTTCCTGGCGTCCCTTGGATGGTCAATTGAACCCGCGCTGGCACCGCCCCTTCGGCGACGCCGCCCGCCCGCTGGTGCGGCGTTACCTGCGCCGGGGCGTGCGCGAGCGCATCCTGGCCGACGGTGAAGTGCTTGTGAAGTTCGACGCGGAGCAGGCGCGCGAGCAGCTCGAATTGCTCAAACGCTGCGATGTCGAGGGCGTCGCCATCTGTCTGCTCAATAGTTATGTCAATCCGGCGCACGAGCACGCACTCGCGCGGCTTGCGGTCGAGGTATTGGGGCCGGATGTGGCCATCTCGATGAGCTGCGAAGTGGGGCCGCGCGCCAAGGAATTTCCGCGCGCCTCCACCACCGTCATCGACGTGCTGATGAAGCTTATTTATGGCGATTATGCCCGGAAATTGTGGAGTGGGCTGGATGCGGCCGGTTTCAAGGGTCATCTCAATTTCGCCGATTGCACCGCCTCGCTGATTCCCTGGCGTCAGGCATTGGAGGGTCCGCACCGTATCTTGTTCGCAGGCCCCGCCGCCGGCACCGCCTCGTGCGTGTCCTTGGGGGCGGCCATCGGTGACGGTAATTTGATCGGCTGCGACGTGGGCGGAACCTCGACCGATGTGTCCATGGTGGTCAATGGCGCGCCGTTCATCAATGGCAGCTTTGAGATCGAATGGGATCTGGTCGTCAACGCCCTCTCGACGGAAGTTTCCAGTGTTGGCGCCGGTGGCGGTTCCATCGTCGGCGTATCCCCCTCGGGCGATATCACCGTCGGTCCCGCCAGCGCCGGCGCCGTGCCGGGTCCGGCTTGTTATGGCCGCGGCGGCGTGAAGCCGACCGTGAGCGATGCCTGTCTGTTGATGGGCATATTGGAGCCTCACGGCTTTGCCGGCGGTCAGCTCGAACTGGATCCCGCGGCGGCGCGAGCGGCATTTGCCAGCCTGGAATGTCCGTTCTCGTTGGAGGAACGGGTGGCCTTCGCCTGGAAAGTGGCTCTCAATAACATCGCCGAAGAGGTGGTCAACGTCGCCATTCGTCACGGTTCCGATCCCAGGGATTTCAGCCTGGTCGCTTTTGGCGCCGCCGGCCCCATGCTGCTCGCCGGTGTGCTCGAACTCACCGGGGCGCGGCGGCTGATTGTGCCGCCCTATCCCGGCCTGTTCTCGGCGCTTGGGCTGCTGTCCACCGATCTCGTTTTTGCCGACAGCCACAGCCGTTACCTGATGCTGACGCCCGAAAATGCCGGTGAAATCGATGACCTGCTCAATCGAATGGAAGCCGAACTGCGCGAGCGGCTCGAATCCGATGGCGAGGTCGAGGTGCGGCGGAGTTTCGACGGCCGGTTGCACGGCCAGACCTGGGAGACACCGTTCGTCGATATTCCCGATGGGAGGTTGACCGCCTCCTCGATCCTCGACCTCGTCCAGCGGTTTCACGACGAATATGAGCGCCGCAATGGCCAGTGCTTCCGCGATGTGCCGCTGCAAGGCGCCACCTGGCGGGTGCAACTGATCTCGAAATCGACCAAGTTCGAATGGCGCGAGATCGATCGGCAGCAAGGCGTGCCGGAAGCGATCGGCAAGCGGACGCTTAACTACATCACCTGCCGGCCCGTTGAAGCGCGCATTTATGCGCGCGGCGCCTTGGGCCAGGGCGCGCAAATCGATGGTCCCGCCATCATTCAAGAATCTCTGTCGACGATCCTGGTCGCGCCCACGCAGCGCGCAACCATCGGCCGCTTCGGCGAAATTTACATTGAGAGGCCCTGAACATGGCCGCAGAACGCCTGCGCAATCTCGACGATGCCGCGTTTCGCCTGCGCTATGGCTGTGGCCGCTTCGACGCCACCGTCCTGGGCAACCGGTTCGCCTATATCCTGGAGCATTATTGCGCCAAATTGCTGGCCTGTGCCTTTTCCCCGGTGCTGCGCGACTTTTACGATTTTGCCGCGACTCTGACCGCACCGCCGGAGTTGCACTATGCCACCCCCGCCGTTTCCCGCTCCTTCATGATGTTCACAGGCACGATGACGGAAGCGATCCGCAACACCATCGAGGAATATGGCGTCGAACGCCTTGGTCCCGGCGATGTGATCATCGCCAACGATCCTTACCGCAACGGCACCCATGTCAATGATTTGCTGTTCATACGTCCGGTGTTTCATTCCGGCAAACTTTCCGGCTTTGTCAATCTCAAGGCGCACCAGCTCGACATGGGCGGATCGGTTCCGGGCGGTTTTTCAATCACCAAAACCAGCGTCTATGAGAATGGGCTGGTCATTTCGCCACGAGCGCTGATGCGCGCCGGCAGGCCGGTTGATGAAACCTGGGTGCTGATCTTCGACAATGTGCGTTTTGGCACGATGCTGCAACGCGACATGCAAACCATCATTTCATGCCTTGATTTGGGCGAGCGTCAATTGATGGAAAGCATGGATCGCTATGGACGCGACGGCGTGCTTGGCGCCATGCGTTATGTTTGCGATGCAGACGCCGAGCGCATGACCGATGCATTGGCGGCGTTGCCCGACGGCGATTGGCACGGCTCCGCGCTGCTGGATTGCGACGGCGTGGACGACACCGAGGAATATCCCGTCTGCTGCACCATCCGCAAACGTGGCGGGCGGATCGAAGTGGACATGAGCGGCACCGCCCGCCAGGCGCGCACTTCCATCAACGGCACCTATCTGGACACCAAGACGATCGTGGGCATCGGGCTGAAGTTTTTGCTCGACCCGGACGGTCCTTTCACCAGCGGCTGTTACCGGTCTGTCGATCTTGTTATTCCGGACGGCGCGATTTTGTCGGCGTTGCCGCCCGAGGGCGTGGTGTTCGCTTATGGCGAATCAACCAGCGCCCTGCTGGCGGCGATGTTTGCGGCACTGGCCGAACCGCTTGGTGCCCGCGCCGTGGCCGGGGATACCGGCTCGCCCAACGTACACAGCGCGTTTGGGGTGGAGGGTGCGACCCCGTGGGTTTCCATCGGCAATGCCGGCGGCGAAAACGGCCCCTGGGGCGGCACCTCCTCGGGCGATGGCGACAGTTTCTCGGTGTTCATGGCCGCCAATACCATGGCGCGCGCCATCGAGGCGACAGAGGCGGAGTTGCCGATGGTGATCATGCGCAGCGAATATGTGGCCGATACCGCGGGGCCAGGCCGCAATCGGGGCGGTGCGGCGGTGTTGAAGGATTCGCTGTGGCGTTCGGCCGCCAGTCATAATTTGTTCGCTCTGCGTTACAAACAACCCACCGGCATGGGCGTGTACGGCGGCGGCTGCGGCATTACCGGCGGCATCTGGCTGTGGCCCGCGGCCGTTGGCAAACCGCCGCAATTGGGGGCGGATGATTGGAAAGACTCGATCGGCGTGGCCGGGCGTATCGATCCCGCGACGCACCGTCCGGCCCCCGGCGCTCCGTGGGCATATTTCGGGCGGCACAAGGTCTGGCACACCGAAGCGGGGGCAAGTTTCCGCTACCTCACCAACGGCGGCGGCGGCTGGGGCGACCCGTTTAGGCGCGATCCGGCGCGGGTGCTGCGCGATGTCGCCGATGGTTACGTTTCGATTGCCGGTGCGGCGCGTGACTATGGGGTGGCGATCACAGGAGACCCCGCGCGCGACCCCGAGGGGTTGGTGATCGATCAAACAGAAACGGCAAGATTGCGCGTCAAATAACGATACGGCGAAATCACGGCCAATTTTCCCAAGATAACAACGCGTAATTTACAGGAGACAGCAATGAGCCAAGGATCACTTACAGGAAAAGTCGCAATGATTACCGGGGCTACGGCCAAACGGGGCATGGGACACGCGATTGCCTTGCGGCTGGCCGGCGAAGGCGCCGATATCATCGTGGTGGACCGGGCGAAGGTGGCGCCCAGCCTGTTCCCCGGCGACGAGGGCTGGCGCGGGCTGGAGGAAGAAATCGAGGAAATCGAGGCGCTCGGCCGCAAGGCGATGGCCATCGAGATGGACATCAGCAAAGCCGACAGCGTCAACAAAGGTGTGGCCGCCGCCGTCGCCAAATTCGGCCGGATCGATATTCTGGTCAATTGCGCGGCCATTCGCGGCACGCCCAATCTTGATCTCGTCGATGGCGATGAAAAGGAATGGCAAGCCCTGTTCGAGGTCAACAGCCTTGGGCCGTTCATCATCTCCAAAGCCGTGATCAAGCAGATGATCAAGCGTGGAGAAGGCGGCAAGATCGTGCATTTCGCATCGGTTGCCGGACGCATGGGCGCCAAGGGAAATGCCGCTTACGCCGCTTCAAAATGGGCCGTGATCGGGTTGATACAAAGCTTGGCGCTTGAAGTGGCGCAACATAAAATCAACGTCAACGGGATCTGCCCCGGCATGATCGTCACCAATTTGCGCGATCACCACATGGTGGCGGGCGCCAAAAAGCAGGGCATCTCGGTCGATGAGTTCCGGCAGAACGAATACGACATGGTTTCCAAGGCGATCCCCATCGGCCGTATTGGACAGGTTGATGATATTTCCAACGTCGTCTCGTTTCTTGTCTCCAGCCAGGCAGATTACCTGACCGGCCAGTCGATCAACGTGTGCGGCGGCATTCGCATGGATTAAATTAACAAGTTGAACAAAGAAGATTCATCTTTCAAAAATCAATGCGGAAGGAGGCGGTAATGGACGCCCACAAGATGTGGATCGGCGGCCAATGGATGGAGGCCGAGAGCGGTGCGACATTCCCCGTGTATAATCCGGCCACGGGAGAGGAACTGGCAAGGGTGCCCCTTGGCGGTGAGGCGGAGGTCAATAAAGCCGTCGCGGCGGCGCGCAGGGCATTTCCGGTCTGGTCGCGCAAGACGCAGAATGAGCGTTCGAAGCTTCTCAACCAATTCGCCATCAGCATCCGCCAGCATGCCGATGAAGTGGCGGCGTTGGAGACCAAGGAACACGGCACGCCGATCGCGGACGCCAAACATATTATCATGTGGTCGGCGGAGCTTGCCGAATACGCGGCGTCGGCCTGCCGGGCGCTGATGGGGCAAGATATTCCGGCGCTGCCGAATGTCGTTTCCTATCTGCATCGGGTTCCGGTGGGGGTATGCGCGCTCATCACGCCGTGGAACGTGCCGTTCCTGATGATGGTGGTGAAAATGGTGTCCGCGCTGGGCCCCGGCAATACTTGCGTCATCAAGCCGCCAAGCATCAACTCGTTGATCGGCCTCAAATTCGCGGAAATCGTGGCCAAACTTGATCTGCCGCCCGGGACGGTCAATGTGATTACCGGTCCTGGCGGTAGTGTCGGCAACGCGCTGGCGTCGCATCCCGATGTCGATCTTGTCGGCTTCACCGGAAGCACCGCGACGGGGCGGTCCATCATGTCGGCGTGCAGTCAAACCATCAAGAAACTGGTCGCGGAATTGGGCGGGAAGAATCCGTTCATCATTCTCGAAGACGCCGATATCGACAAGGCGGTGAATCTTTTCGTGTTCCGGCAATGCAACAATGCCGGTCAGCATTGTTCGGGCGTTGGCCGTTATTACGTGC
>JAJZHU010000257.1 GCA_021798375.1 Pseudomonadota bacterium
CTCAAGGGCGCGGCCACGCTGGCTTCGGGGCAGGGAGTGCAAGCGGCGTTGGCAAACCACGGCCTGGTGGCCGAACAGATCATTCTCGATCGTCTCGGCCTGCACCCCGGCGATCAGGTAAGGATCGGCGATGCCAGTTTTCGCCTGTCGTCGGCCCTGCTGTCACAACCCGATGGCGCCGCCGATCTTGGCCTGTTCGGCCCCAGCGTGCTGATTTCGGCCGGCGATCTGGCCGCCACCCATCTGCTGGTCCCTGGCGCGCTGGTCGAACGTGTTTTGCGCGTCAGCCTGCCCGCCGGCACGCCCACCGCGCCCCTGATCGCCCAGATCCAACGCGCCTATCCCAATCGGGGCTATCGCCTGCGCGGCAGCACCCAATCGGCGCCCGGGCTTGATCGCACCATCGCTCAGGTGGCGCAGTTTCTCACATTCGTCGGCCTCGCCTCGCTGCTGGTCGGCGGCATCGGCGTGGCGGTGGGGATCGAGGCATGGCTCAAGGCCCGCGCTCCTTCCATCGCCATTTTGCGCTGCCTGGGCGCCTCGGCCCCGTTCATCATGCAGCTATATCTGCTGCAAAGCCTCGCCCTGGCGACGCTGGGGATTCTGGCAGGGTTGGTCCTGGGCGGCGTGGTGCCCTGGCTGGCTGGCGGCTGGATCGCGCGGCTGTTGCCGGTTCCCGCCCATTTCGGTCTTTATCCAAAGCCGTTGGGGTTGGCCGCGCTCGATGGTCTGCTGACCACGCTGATCTTCGCGCTCGCCCCGCTGAGCCGCGCCACGGCGCTGTCGGGGGCCAATTTGTTCCGCGACGACGTGCTGCCCGCAGCCACCCGCCGGCAAGCCAAATCATGGCTGACCGTCGCCTGCCTCGCCGCGATCCTGCTGCTGGTGACGGTGCTGACCAGCAATGCGCCCAAGCTCGCCTTGGGTTTCGCCGCGGGCGCCGCCGCAACATTGCTGCTGTTCCGCGCGGCGGGGGCCGGTCTGGCAAAATTCGCGGCAAGCCTGCCGCCGCCGCGCGCCATCGCCTTGCGTCTCGGCCTCAAGGCGCTGTATCGCCCCGGCGCCGACACAAAACTGATGCTCACCGCGCTGGGCCTTGGCCTCAGCAGCCTGGCCGCCATCGTCTGCACCGAGGCCAATCTCACCGCCCTGATCACCAATCAGATCCCCACCAAGGCCCCCAGCTTTTATTTCATCGACATCCAACCGGCCCAACTCGCGCCGTTCCGCGCCGTCCTGGCCGGTTTCAACTCGGTCAGCGATGTTACCGAGGTGCCCAATCTGCGCGCCCGCATCGTGACGGTGAACAATGTTCCGGCGGCAAAATTCGCCGCCAACCCCCAGGCCGGTTGGGCCGTGCGCAGCGATCGCGGCCTGACCTATGCCGCCACACCTCCTGACGGCACCGAACTGGTCAGCGGCCAATGGTGGGCGCCCGATTACGCCGGGAAACCGTTGTTGTCGCTGGATGATAATCTGGCGCAGGGGCTTGGCGTGCATGTGGGCGACACCATGCGACTCGACGTGCTGGGCCGCGAGATCGGCTTCACCATCGCCAGCACCCGGCGCATCGCATGGCGCAGTCTCGCCATGAATTACGCCATGGTGGCCTCCCCCGGTCTGCTTTCATCGGCGCCGCACAGCTATATCGCCACCATCCGGTCCGACCCCGGCCAGGATGGCGCCATCCTGCGCGCCGTGGCCGACGCCTTTCCCAATGTGACCGGCATTCATGTGGCCGATATCCTGAAAACCCTCGCCGCGCTGATGCGCAAGCTCGCCACCGCTTTGGCCGCCGCCGGCTCCATCGGGCTTGCCTCGGGGGTTTTGGTGCTGGCGGGGGCCGTCGCCGCCGGACGCGAACGCCGCGCCCGCGAGGCGGTGATCCTCAAGACCCTGGGCGCCACCTCGGGCCAGATCCGCGTGGCCTTCCTGGTTGAATTCGGGCTGATCGGCGCGGTGGGCGGGTTGCTTGCCGCCGCCATCGGCAGCGCCGCCAGTTTCGCGGTATTGCATTACGTGATCCACGAAAATTGGCGGCCCACCGCCGTTCCGCTGTTGCTCACCCTGGTGATTTCCATAATGGTGACATTGGGCCTGGGGTTGCTAAGTACCAACTCTGCCCTTAAAATCAAACCAGCCACGTTCCTTCGCAACGAATGAACCCTTGAAGCCGGCCACATAAAGCCCAAAATAGCTTCCATCCGGGCAATCGCCCCCAGAGGACCGACATCCATGGCCTTTCCACCAAACACCCGCCCCTTTCAAACCAGCTATGTCAGCGCCGCCGAAATCGACGCCGGGCTGCGCGGCTATATGCTCAGCGTCTATAACTGGATGGCCTCGGGCCTGACGCTGACCGGCATCATCGCCACGCTGATCGGCAATACCAACGCGATCCAACTGTTCTATCATCCGGTCGTTACCGATATGGGCACCCGCTATGCCCCCAGCGGCCTGGGCTATCTGGCGATGTTCGCGCCGCTCGCCTTCGTGATGGTGCTCAGCTTCGGGATCAACCGGCTCTCGGTAACGGCCGCCCAAACCCTGTTCTGGCTGTTTTGCGCCACCATGGGCGCCAGCCTGGCCAATATTTTCCTGATCTACACCGGCACGTCGATCGCCAGCACCTTCTTTATCACCGCCGGCACCTTTGCGGCGATGAGCATCTATGGCTATACGACCCAAACCAACCTGGTGCGATTCGGCAGTTTCCTGATGATGGCCCTGTTTGGTCTCATCATCGCGATGGTGGTGAACATGTTCATGCACAGCGGCCCGATGCAATTCGTCATCAGCGTCGCCGGGGTGCTGATCTTCACCGCCCTCACCGCCTATGACACGCAGCGCATCAAGACGGATTTCATCAACTACGCCAACAGCTACTCGCCCGAAGTGGCCGCCAAACGCAGCGTATTCGATGCGCTGGGGCTGTATCTGAACTTCATCAACCTGTTCATCATGATCCTGCAACTGACCGGCAACCGCCGTTCAAACTGAAGCATCCGAGAACGTGCTGGGGCATCCGCCCCAGCACCCGCCGTTTTACCCGATCACCGAAGCACAAACCCGCTCGACCTGCGCATCCGACAGATCGGGATGGATCGGCAGCGCCATGATCCGCGTCGCCAAATCTTCCGATACCGGCAACGCGCTGCCATCGTGATGATCGCGGTAAGCCGGCTGATGATGCAGGGCGCGCGGGTAATAGACCGCGCTCGGCACGCCCAGCGACTTCAGGCGGTCCTGCAACGCGGTTCGCGCCGCGGTGGAGGGCAGCAGGATCGCATAAACCGCCCAGGCGCTGTGGCTGTTCGCCACCCGCACCGGGGTCTGTACATGTCCCGCCAGGCGTGCGTCGTACATGCCTGCCACTTTTTCGCGGGCGGCCAGTTCTTGTTCAAACACCGCCAGTTTCGCCAACAGCACCGCTGCTTGCAGCGTGTCCAGCCGCCCGTTCATGCCGGTGCGCTCGACCTCATAGCGCGTCTTGCCCTCGCCGTGGGTGCGTAGCGAGCGGAACAGATCGGCCCGCGCGGCGCTTTGGGTGAACAAGGCGCCGCCATCGCCATAAGCACCCAACGGCTTGCTGGGGAAAAAACTGGTCGCCGTGGCATCCGCCTGCACGCCCAGGCGCGCACCCGCCAAAGCAGCGCCAAAGCTTTGCGCGCAATCGTCGAGCGTGAACAAACCCTCGGCGGCGGCAATCCGCGCGATGGCGGCCCAATCGGCGGGCTGCCCGAACAGATCCACCCCGATAATCGCACGCGGCTGCAACTTTCCCTCGGCCCGCACCTGATCGATGCGGGCTTGCAAATGCACCGGATCAATCTGAAAGGTGGCGGGATCGACATCCACAAACACCGGCGTCGCCCCCAACACCAACGGCACCTCCGCCGTGGCGGTATAGGTGAAGGCCGGCAGGAACACGGCAT
>JAJZHU010000258.1 GCA_021798375.1 Pseudomonadota bacterium
CGAGGGTTTAAAATCAGTAAAATAAATTAAGTTAAAGTAAGAATCTTCTTTTTGTGAACAAAAAGAAGACACTTCAACTCATTGATTTATATTTATCTTGGCTTAAACGTTAAACCTGAACAACAGCACGTCGCCGTCCTTCACCACGTATTCCTTGCCTTCCACGCGCAGCTTCCCGGCCTCGCGGGCGCCGGCTTCGCCCTTATAGGCGATGTAATCGTCATAGGCCGTGGTTTCCGAGGCGATGAAGCCGCGTTCGAAATCGCCGTGGATCACGCCGGCGGCCTGCGGGGCTTTGGTGCCCTTCAGGATCGTCCAGGCGCGGGTTTCCTTGGGGCCGACGGTGAAATAAGTGATCAGGCCCAGCAGGGCATAGCCGGCGCGGATCACCCGATCGAGTCCGCTGTCGGCAAGACCCAGGCCATCGAGAAATTCGCGGCGGTCGGCTTCGGGCAATTGGCTCACCTCGGCCTCGATCGCGGCCGAGACGATCACCACGCCGGCGCCCTCGGCCTTTGCCATCGCGGCGACGCGTTCGGATTGCTTGTTGCCGGTGGCGGCCGAGGCTTCCTCGACGTTGCACACGTAAAGCACGGGTTTGCTGGTAAGCAGTTGCAGGCGTTTGGCGGCCTCGAAATCCGCCGGGGCGATGGCGGTGCGGGCGGGCTTGCCTTGTTGCAGCGCCGCCACGATCGGTTCCATCAGCGCCACCAGGGCGATGGATTCCTTGTCGCCGCCCTTGGCCTTTTTTTGCAGATTGGGCAGGCGTTTTTCCAGGCTGTCGAGATCGGCCAGCATCAATTCGGTTTCCACCGTTTCGGCATCGCGGATCGGATCGATCGAGCCTTCGACATGGGTTACATCGTCGTCTTCAAAACAGCGCAGCACATGGATGATGGCGTCGGTTTCGCGAATGTTGGCGAGGAACTGGTTGCCCAGGCCTTCGCCTTTGGAGGCGCCGCGCACCAGCCCGGCGATGTCGCAAAACTCCAGGCTGGTCGGCACGATTTTTTGCGATTTGCCGACGCGGGCGAGTGCCTCCAGCCGCGGATCGGGCACGGCGACGCGGCCGATGTTGGGCTCGATGGTGCAAAAGGGATAGTTGGCGGCCTGGGCGGCGGCGGTGGCGGTGAGGGCGTTGAACAGGGTCGATTTGCCCACGTTCGGCAGCCCGACGATCCCACAGTTAAATCCCATTCTTCGATCCCCCGTCCTTGCGGTCGCCTGTCAGCAGCGCGACCTTGGTCATGAATTCTTCCGGTTTCGATTGCGCCAGCAAAGGCGCGCAATCGGCCACCGCATCCAATGTTTCAGCCAACCATTCCTGATCGGCCTTGGCGAAATCCCCCAGCACATGGCCGGTGACTCGCTCTTTTGTGCCCGGATGGCCAATGCCCAGGCGCACCCGCGTGTAGTCGGGCGTGCCCAGCATTTTATCCATGCTGCGCAAGCCATTGTGGCCTGCGGCGCCACCGCCCTGTTTGACCCGGACTTTGCCGGGGACGAGATCGAGCTCGTCGTGAAAGGCGAGAATTTGGGCGGGTTGGATTTTGTAGAAAGCGGCGGCTTGCTGCACCGCGTCGCCGGACAGGTTCATATAGGTTTGGGGTTTGAGCGCTATGATGCGTTCATTCCCCAGCATTCCTTCGGATACCAGTCCTTTGAAACGGGCACGCCACGGCGAAAAGCCGTGGCGTGCAGCAATCCGATCGATCGCCATGAAGCCGATATTATGCCTGTGCCGTGCCATTCCGGGTTCGGGATTTCCCAGCCCTACCCAGAGCAGCATGGCGCGAGGGTCCTATTTACTTCTTGGCGGCGGGTTTGGCGGCTGCGGCGGCCTTGGGGGCTGCTTTGCCTTTGGCGGGTGTTGCGGCGGCTTCAGCCACCGGCTCGTTGGATTTGATCGGCGGCGACAGCGTGGCGATCACGAAATCTTTGTCGACCACGGCGGTCGGCTTGGTGTTTTCGGTGCCCTTGAGATCGTGCCAGCGGACGTTGGCGTTGAATTCCAGGCCGGTCAGGTCGGCTTCGAAGTAGCCGGGGATGTGATCGGGATCGACATACACTTCAACCGTATGACGCACGATGTTCAGCGAGCCGCCGCGCTTGAGGCCAGGGCTGAGCAATTCGTTGGTGAAATGCACGGCCACGGCGACGTGGATCTTTTCGCCGGCGACAAGGCGCTGGAAATCGACATGTTCCACGGTGTCGGTGACCGGGTGGAATTGCACGTCGCGGATCAAGGCGCGCACGGGAACGCCGGCCAGATTCAATTCGAACAGGCGCGAACGCCAGCCCGGCTTGTGCAGTTCGCGCATCACCAGGCGCGGGTCGAGCGCGATAAGGGTCGCGGGCTGTTTGGCCCCATAGATCACCGCAGGTACTTTGCCTGCACGCCGAGTTGCGCGCGCTGCCCCCTTACCTGCACGATCGCGGCCCTCGGCTTCGATGGTCGTGAAATTGGTCATGCTAGTCTCCTAAGTTGAAACGCCGGCCTCCAGGGGTGCCGGCGTGGCTCGGGCGTGTAGCGGATCAGGGCTTGCGGGGCAAGCTATATAGGGCGAAAAAGGCGGGGAATTGGAGGTTTTTCGATGGATAGTTACCTGTGGGTCGCTTTGGGCAGCGCCGTGGGCGGCATGGCGCGGTTTTGGCTGACCCAGATGGGCGCGGTCTGGTGGGGCGCGCAATTCCCCTGGGGCACGTTTGCGATCAATCTGCTGGGCTCGACGGTGATCGGGGTGCTCGCCGGGTTTGATGGCGCGATTTCGGCGCAATGGCGTTTGTTGCTGATGACCGGCGTGTGCGGCGGCTTTACCACCTTTTCGTCGTTCAGTTTGCAGACGTTCGAGTTGATCGAACAGGGAGCCGTGGCCAGTGCCGCGGGCTATGTGGCTTTGTCGGTGGTGGTGTGTTTGCTGGGGTGCTGGTTGGGCTATGCCGCAGTCAGTTCGCGGATGCTGGGGTAACCGTGAACGACTTTGGGAGAGCCTTGTGTCGCAGGCGATCTATTGGGAGGTGTAGAGAAAATAATCTGCAGTGCGGCATTGACAGTTTTTGTTGACAGTATATATTTCAGAAACGCAACGAATATTTTCTTATTTTGGCGTCAACAATTTGTTAATGGGTCTTTTTTGATGTTTGGGTGGAAAATTTTGCGCTGCGGTGCGCTGATTTCGTTGATGGGGCTTGGAGCTTGTGCGCCGGTGATGGAAGCGAATCGACCTGACCCCGTCGATCTTAAAGAATTCGGAATCGGTGAAAAACGGATCGATGTGCTGGCCAAACTTGGTAGTCCGGCATCTTCGGTTCCTGATAGTTCGAATTCCTGCGATATCTACAAACTGTATACTCACGGCCCCGGGCGGGGTGGTAAGACGGCAATCGCGGTGGGGGAAGCGGCCGCCGATGTGTTTACCCTGGGGTTGGCCGAGGTGGTGTTTACGCCCGTTGAGGCCGGAACCAAGAGCGGGAAACACACTGTTTTGTTCTGTTACGATAACGGAGACAAGCTCGTTTCGGTGAGGGAATCGGAAATGCGCGTCAGTAGTTAAGAGTTATTGTTGCAGGTTGCGTGGCCGCCCCATTCGCGGATGGCGTGATCGTGCATGAACAGCACGGCGTCGGCTTCCAGGAACTCGGGTTGGTTCATCTGTGGGCGAGTTCTTGCAGCGTGTCGGCTTCGTCTTGCAGCAATTGGCGGGCCAATTGCATCTGGCGTTCCAGCTTGAGGTTGCGCTTGACCAGTTTGATGCCGTCGGCGAGTTCGATCAGGGTGAGTTCCTGGCCGACTTCGAGCCCCAGGCGGATGCGGGTTTCGCTGGGCAGGGTGAGGCCGACGGAGTTGCCTTGTTTGCGCAGGGTGATTGCATTCATGGGGAGGGCTTCCGTATTACGTATTGTAATACTAGATCGGGCCGGCGCTTTT
>JAJZHU010000259.1 GCA_021798375.1 Pseudomonadota bacterium
GGCATCAACCTGCGCGCCCTCGCCGGCGGCGGCGCCTGGCGCACCATCTCCCTGGCATGGCGGCCAAACTCGCCACGGGCGCCCGAATATCGCGCTCTGGCCCAGGTGATCGCAGGGGTGATCCCGCAAACTACAAAGTAACTTCCATCGATGCCATGCCCAACCGCTGGTGCAACGCCCTGCTCCCCGGCCCCGCCAGATCGGCCAGACTATAACGATCCAGCACCGCCAGCATCGCCGCATGCGCTTCGTCCATAATGCCTTGCAAACGGCAAAGGCCGCCAATGGTGCAGAACTCCCCGGCCTGACATTCCACCAGAGCAAGCACCGGTTCGGTGGCGCGCACAACCGCCCCCAACCCGATGCCGGCCGCCGGCCGCGCCAACCGCATGCCGCCATTCCGTCCGCGTATGGTCTCGATCAGCCCCGCCTGACCAAGGTGATGCACCACCTTGACCATATGGTTTTCCGAAATCTGATACGCCTCGGCAATATCGGCAATCGACGCGAGCGCCTCAGGCCGGAGCGCCAGATAGATCAATGTCCGCAAGCCATAATCGGTAAATCGGGTCAGATGCATGGGGTGTTCGTAACTCCCTTCACATACGCCATCAATCTCACAGGATCCGCTCGGAGATAATCCGTTCCGGCGGAATCGAACGCTCCTGCGCCACCGCTTTTACCGCTTCCAGCATCCGCGGCGGACCACAAACATAAACATCCGGCGTTTCCGGGCAAGATTCCAAATATTGCTCAAACGCATCCGCCGCCGTGCCGGTAAAGCCCTGCCAATCCCCATCAGGGCGCCAAACGCTCAACGTAACACCCATATGCGGCAGCGCTGCCCGCAATACATCAAGTTCGCCGGCGGGAAACAACTCATCCTCCCGGTTCGCGCCCAAAATCAAATGCGTCGGCTGCGTATCCTGAAAATCGGCCAGATGCCGCAACATCGAAAGCACCGGCGCAAAACCGCAACCGCCGCCAATCAAACAGCGCGGACGCGAACTGGTCTCGTCCAACACAAAAGTCCCCAGCGGGCCGCGCGCGATCAACACGTCGCCAATTTTGGCGCGGTCCGCCAGATAGGTCGAAAACGCCCCGTCCTTTTGCATACGGATCAGAAATTCCAGCCGCCCGTCCCAGTTCGGCAGATTGGACATCGAATAGGCCCGGCGAATATCCGTACCCGGAATCGCCAATTCCATATACTGCCCCGGCACAAAATCCGCCGCCTGCCCCAAATCCGAATGCGGCGCATAAACCACCGTCACCGCCATCGCACCGGCCCCGGCCGGCGCCAGCGCCTCGATCACCACCTCGCGGCTGATGATCGCGTGGCGTTTAACGTCAGCTTGCGGATAGGGCAGATCGATCACCAGATCCTCACGCGGTTGGCACCGGCACAGCAACACCCCCGCCTGATCGGCATCGCTCAAAGCACCCTTGGCATAGCTGCCCATCTCATACGCCCCATCGGCAACATGAGCATGACACAACCCGCAACTGCCCTCGCGGCACATTGCCGGCAGAAACAGCCCCGCGGCCGCGGCCGCATCGAGCACATTTTCATTCTGTTCGCAGGCAAACCCAAGCCGAGCGCCATCGCGTGTAACCAACGTAATATCCGGCATATCAACCAACCTTCAAACCTGAACCATCAACCCAAACAATTGCTGTGGCCGGAGCAATCCCCCGGCCACAAACCATCTGCCTCAAGCCGCCTGGCGGTTCAGCGCGGCAGCGATATCCGCCTCTGCCGTGGTGATCGCCTGGATGCCAAAGCGATTCACCAGCACATCGAGCAACGTCGGCGTCAGGAAGGCCGGCAATGTCGGCCCAAGCCGCAAGTTGCGCACGCCCAGCGCCAGCAGCGTCAGGAACACCGCCACCGCCTTTTGTTCGAACCAGGAAATAATCAGCGTCAGCGGCAACTCATTCACCCCGCAATCAAACGCCTTGGCCAATGCCTGGGCCACCACCAGCGCCGAGTAGGAGTCACTGCACTGACCCATGTCGAGCAAGCGCGGAATACCGCCAATATCGCCGAATTCCAGCTTGTTAAAGCGATATTTGCCACAGCCCAGCGTCAGCAAGACGGTGTCTTTCGGCGCCGCCTCGGCGAACTCGGTGTAATAATTCCGCCCCGGCAAGGCGCCATCGCAACCGCCGATCAGAAAGAAGTGCTTGAGCGCGCCGGACTTCACCGCATCGACCACCGGCCCTGCCACACTCAGCACCGCATCGCGGCCAAATCCGATCAAAATGGTCTTCTCGGCTTCGGTCGCCGCGAACCCAGGCATCGCCAAGGCCGCTTGCACCACCTGACTGAAATCATGATCGACGATGTGGCGCACACCCGGCCAACCCACCGGACCGTCGGTGAAAATACGGTTCCGGTACGACGCCTGCGGTTCGAGCAAACAATTGGAGGTCATCAGGATCGGGCCAGGGAAAGCGGCAAATTCCTGCTGCTGATTCTGCCAGGCGCCGCCATAATTGCCCACCAGATGCGGATAGGCATGCAACTTCGGATAGCTATGGGCCGGCAGCATTTCGCCGTGCGTATAGATATTAATGCCCTTGTCCTTGGTCGCTTCCAGCAGCGTGATCAAATCCAGGAAATCATGGCCCGACACCAAAATCGCCTTGCCCGCCACCGGCGTGATCCGCACCGAAACCGGCGAGGGCGTACCGTAAGTTCCGGTATTCGCGGCATCCAAGGCATCCATCACCCCGAAATTCACCCGCCCCAGCGCCAACGACTCTTCCAACAGCGTCTCGATATCGACCGGATCGCTGGCCAGGAAATCCAACGTATGCGCGATCCCAACCGCGATTTCCTCGCGCCTCATGCCCAGCACCTCGGCATGATACGCATAAGCCGCCACACCTTTAACGCCGTATAGGATCAATGCGCGCAACCCGATCACGTCCGGCCCCGCCGCATCCAACCCTGCCCGCACGCTGGCGATACCGGCCTGCGCCAAAATCCCCGCCTGCGACTCCGCGGGAACAAAACTGGCCGGCCCGCTCAACACATCCGGCGTCTGCCCCGCGGCGCGCGCCGCTTGCGCGTATGCGTCCCGCAGCCTGTCACGAATCCGAGCCGCCTCGGCGATCATTTCCATGAACCGTGCGCGGTTGAAATTGACATTGGTAAGCGTGGTGAACAGCCCATAAATGATAAAGCTATCCGCCGCCGCATCCGCCTTGCCCAGTGCGTGCAGCCGGGCGGAATACTGGCCAAGCCCCTTGATCTGATAGATCAACACATCCTGCAGATCCGCCGTAGCCTCATCCTTCCCGCACACACCCTTGGCGGTCGAACAGCCGGCACCCGCATCCGTTTTGGTCGTTTGTTCGCACTGAAAGCAAAACATGAAATCCGTATCTCCTAACTGCGTCACGCCTTTGTTCCGGAAGGCCATCAACCGGCTCGTCAAAAGGTATATGTGAAATGTATCTTTAAACCCGCAGGCGCTTTGATCTAGATCAATTGCCGGATGAAATTAGGGTAATGTCAGCGCGGCTGTAACAGGAACGGGAAGGATCTCGATAACCCGGGGCTATCGCATATGGCTTGTCCCGAAAGCGGCGAGCATCATGGTCAGGAAAGCGTTATCCCACCCAGTTCGTTTAAGCTTTCCCTTCATGGATCCCTTTAGAGCACGTTCGGATCACGTTGAACCATATACGTGCGACGAACGTGCTCTAACTTTTTGTTTTTACGCATGATTCACGCCTACGTGTTATTCAACCTGCGGCGATCATGCTCTAAACCTTCAAGTCGCGGGTGGCGCGAGGGCTTACCCACCGGACCGCGGAGCCTGTACCAACGGTCAAACCCCAGGCCCCTGGAATAAGGGTGAGAGCAATGTTTCGGACCGTCAAAAAATACGAA
>JAJZHU010000018.1 GCA_021798375.1 Pseudomonadota bacterium
AACCAGACGTGCCGTTGCGCCATCACCACGTCGTTCAGGTTCAAGCTGCCGACGCACAGCAAGACGGTCACCAGCACAAAGCCCATCGAGACTTCGTATGACACCATCTGAGCCGCCGAACGCAACGCCCCCAAAAAGGCGTATTTCGAATTGCTGGCCCAACCGGCGATGACAATGCCGTAAACGCCCAGGCTGCTGATCGCAAACAGATACAGCACCCCCACGTTGATCGGCGCAATCGCCCAGCCATTGTTCATCGGCACCACCGCCCAGGCGATGATAGCCAGGAAAAAAGCCAGCACCGGCGCCAGAAAGAACAGAAATTTGCTGGCGCCCGCGGGAACGATGGTTTCCTTGACAACCATCTTGATGGCATCGGCGAACGGCTGGAACAGCCCGAAAGGCCCCACCACATTGGGGCCTTTGCGCTGATGAATCCGCGCCAAAATCTTGCGTTCGAAATAGGTTGCGTAAGCCACGAACATCAACAACGGCACGATGATGGCAAAGGTTTCCCCCAGCACTTCGAGAAAGTGAAGCACCAGAGGGTGGGCGGTGAAATATGCTGAAATAGCGTCCATGTTCATTCCGCCGCCACAGAAATTGGGGTCACATAAGTAGCCGTGCATTCGGCCATCGTCGGGCTCGCGCGTGAAATCACGTCGGTCTGATAGTAATTCGGCATCGGATCGGCAAAGGCGGCATCCGACAGCGCATTCGCGTCACCCGCGGGGCCGGTCAGGTCTGAACAGCCAAAGCGCGGCAATACGCCCAGATGAGCGAACACCGGATTGGCCTGTTCCAACCGCGCCTGCAACGCCGGCAGATCGTCGTACGGCAACGGCTTGCCTGCCACCGCGCTGAACGCCCGCAGGATTTTCCAATCCTCGCGCGCCTCGCCCGGCGGACGTGCCGCCGCATAAGACCGCTGCACGCGGCCTTCGGTATTGACATAAGTGCCGGTTTTTTCGGTGTAAGCCGCACCCGGCAAGATCACATCCGCCCGCGCCGCGCCGGCATCGCCGTGGTGGCCCTGATAGATCACGAATGTATTCGCGCCAATCCGGGCGGTGTCGAATTCATCCGCGCCCAACAGCCACAACACATCCACGCCGCCATCCAGCATCCCGACCAGATCCTTGCCGCCTGCTTGCGGCACAAAACCCAGATCCAGCGCGCCAACCCGGCCGGCGGCTTGATGCAACAGGTTGAAACCGTGCCAATCCGGGCGCAGCGCGCCCACATCGGCCGCCAATTTCCAAGCCGCCGCCAGCAAAGCCGCGCCATCAAAGCCCACCAGGGCAGAAGCCCCCAGCACGATCATCGGCTTCTTGGCCTTCTTCAACACCTCGGCAAACGCCCCGCCGGCCAACAACTGCTTCAGCCCCGGCAATCCCGTGCCGAGCGCGCGCACCGGATAGGTCAGATTGGCCGCTTCGCCGATGTAACCCACCGCAAGGCCGCCCGCCAATTGCCGTTTGCGAATGCGCGCGTTCAACACCGGCGCTTCACGACGCGGATTGGTGCCGATCAGCAAGATCGCGTCGGCCTCGTCGATGCCGGCAATCGAGGTGTTGAAGGTGTAAAAATCGCGCCGCGACGCATCGATCGCCGCACCGTCTTGCCGGCAATCCAGATTGCCCGAACCCAACGACACCAGCAGATCCCGCAGCGCCAACATGCTCTCGGCATCGACCAGATCGCCCACCACGCCGCCAATGCGGTCGCCCGGAACCCCTTCGATTTTTTCCGCCACATGCACCAAAGCCTCTTGCCAGCCAGCCTTGACCAGCTTGCCTTCACGCTTGATCCAGGCATGATCCAACCGGCGGCGTTTCAAGCCATCGACCGAATAGCGGCCCTTATCGGCCAACCATTCCTCGTTCACGTCCTCGTTCACGCGCGGCAGAATGCGCAACACATCGCCGCCACGCGAGCAGATCGAGATGTTGGTGCCGGTGGCATCCAACACATCGATGCCATCGACCCGATCCAATTCCCAAGGACGCGCCACAAATGCGTAAGGCTTGTTGGTAAGCGCGCCAACCGGGCAGATATCGACCAGATTGCCGGAAAGCTCGGAACTCAGCGCTTTTTCCACATAGGTGCCGATTTCCATCGACTCGCCGCGTTCCGTGGCGCCCAATTCGGAAAGTCCGGCGATTTCAGCCGAAAACCGCACACAGCGCGTGCATTGAATGCAGCGTGTCATCACGGTTTTCACCAATGGCCCCAGGTTTTTGTCCTTGACCGCACGCTTGGCTTCGGCAAAACGCGAGCCATCGCGACCATAAGAGAACGCCTGATCCTGCAAATCGCACTCGCCGCCCTGATCGCAGATCGGGCAATCGAGCGGGTGGTTGATCAATAAAAACTCCATCACCCCGCGACGAGCGGCGCGAACCGCCGGGGTGTCGGTTTTCACCACCATCCCTTCGGCCACCGGGAAGGCGCAAGAGGCCACCGGCTTGGGCGCTTTTTCCACTTCAACCAGGCACATGCGGCAGTTGCCCGCCACCGAAAGCCGTTCGTGGTAGCAAAAGCGCGGCACCTCGATGCCTGCCTGCTCGCAGGCTTGCAACACGGATGTGCCGTTCGGAACCTCGACCTCAATCCCGTCGATCGTAAGTTTGGTCATGTTCTTACTCCGCCGCCGTCGCCAAATTGGCGCCGCTCACCAATCGTCCACGGTACGAAAGAATGCGTTCTTCGACCAACGGACGGAAATGCCTCAACAAACCCTGGATCGGCCAAGCCGCCGCATCGCCCAACGCGCAAATCGTGTGACCTTCCACCTGCTTGGTCACCTGATACAGCGTGTCGATTTCCGCGATGTCGGCATCGCCCTTCACCAGACGATTCATCATCCGCATCATCCAACCAGTGCCTTCGCGGCAAGGCGTACACTGCCCACAGCTCTCGTGCTTGTAAAATTGCGACAAACGCGCGATCGCCTTGATCAGATCGGTGGATTTATCCATCACGATCACCGCCGCCGTGCCCAGACCCGACCCCGCCTCACGCAACGAATCGAAATCCATCAGCACGTCGTCGCAGATGGATTTGGGCAGCATCGGCACGCTCGACCCGCCAGGGATCACCGCCAACAGATTGTCCCACCCGCCGCGCACGCCGCCGCAATAGCGGTCGATCAACTCGCGCAATGGAATGCCCAGTTCCTCTTCCACGTTGCACGGCTTGTTCACGTGCCCGGAAACGCAGAACAGCTTGGTGCCGGAATTCTTGGGCCGACCCAACGCCGAAAACCAGGCCGCGCCACGACGCATGATGGTCGAAACCCCGGCGATGGATTCCACATTATTCACCGTGGTCGGGCAGCCATAAAGCCCTACCGCCGCCGGAAATGGCGGCTTCATGCGCGGCATGCCCTTCTTGCCCTCGAGGCTTTCCAGCATCGCGGTTTCTTCGCCGCAAATATAGGCGCCGGCGCCGCGATGCACATAAAGATCGAAATCCCAGCCCGATCCGGCGGCATTCTTACCCAACAATCCCGCCGCATAAGCTTCGGCGATGGCGGCGTTCAACACCACGGATTCGTTGTAAAACTCGCCACGGATGTAAATATAAGCCGCGTTGGCGCCCATCGCGAAAGAAGCGATCAGCGCGCTTTCGATCAGCTTGTGCGGATCGTGACGGATGATGTCGCGGTCCTTGCAGGTGCCGGGTTCGGATTCATCGGCGTTGATCACCAGATAAGACGGACGCCCATCCGAGGCCTTCGGCATGAACGACCATTTCAACCCGGTGGGGAAGCCGGCGCCACCGCGGCCCCGCATCCCCGAGGCTTTCATCTCCTCGACGATATGATCGCGGCCAAGAGCGATGATCGCCGCCGTATTGTCCCAGTCGCCGCGCTTTTGGGCCGCGGCCAAACGCCAATCCTGCAGGCCATACAGGTTGGTATAGATCCGGTCTCTGTCGTGCAGCATGTCGCTTATTCCCCCGCCTGAAAGCTGGGCGTATCGAGCAGCGTGTTCGGGCCGCCTTCGGGCGCCGAAGTCTGGCGGCCGATCACACTGCCGGCCTTGGGCTTTTCGCCGCGGCGCAGCGCGGCCAGCAGGCTTTCGGTGCTGGCGCCATCGACGTCCTCATAGAAATCGTCGTTGATCTGCAAAATCGGCGCGTTCACGCATGCGCCCAGGCATTCCACCTCGGTCATGGTGAACATGCCATCTTCGCTGGTCTCGCCGAAATGCTTGATGCCGGTGTGTTTTTTACAGGCCGCCACCACTTCGTCGGACCCGCGCAACCAGCATGGGGTGGTGGTGCAGATCTGCAAATGATAAGTGCCGACCGGCTTGGTATTGTACATGAAGTAGAAAGTCGCCACTTCATAAACCCGGATCGCCGCCACATCCAGACGTGCCGCGATCACATCCATCGCCACGCGGGGAACCCAAGCACTGCCGGTCAGGCGCGCCATTTGGCGCTGCGCCACATCCAGCAACGGCAAGGTGCCGCTGGCTTTGCGTTCGGCGGGATATTTCGCCAAAATCACCGCAATCAACGCTTCGGATTCGGCATCAAATACAAATTCAGCCGGCTCGGTCCCGGATTTGCTCATCACATCAGCCATTCATCACCTGTCGATCTCGCCGAACACAATGTCGAGTGATCCGATCACCGCCACCGCGTCCGCCAACATATGCCGTTTGCTCATCACTTCGATCGCCTGCAAATGGGCAAATCCGGTCGAGCGGATCTTGCAGCGATAGGGACGCGGGCTGCCATCAGCCACCAGATACACGCCGAATTCACCCTTGGGGCTTTCCACCGCGGTGTAAGTCGCCCCGGCCGGAACGTGATAACCTTCGGTGTAAAGTTTGAAATGATGGATCAAAGCCTCCATCGAACGCTTCATCTCGGCGCGTCCCGGCGGCGAAAACTTATGATCCTGACATTTCACCGGGCCGGGCTTCATTTTGGCCAGGCACTGACGAATGATCTTCAGGCTTTCATACATCTCGGCCACGCGCACCAGATAGCGATCATAGCAATCGCCATTGCGCCCGACCGGCACATTGAATTCCACCTGATCGTACATGTCATAGGGCTGGCTGCGGCGCAGATCCCAAGGCAAACCCGACGCGCGCAAACACGGTCCCGAAAAACCCCAGGCCAACGCCTCTTCCGCGGTCATGACGCCGATATCGACCGTGCGCGCTTTCCAGATGCGGTTGGTGGTCAGCACATGTTCGAGGTCGGCGATGAATTTGGGGAATACTTCCACCCATTCGCTGAGCCGCTCGAACAAGCCCGCCGGCATGTCCTTTACCACTCCACCGGGGCGGAAATAATTGGCATGCATGCGCGCGCCGGACACCGCCTCGTGGAATTCAAACAATTTTTCGCGTTCTTCATGCGCCCACAACACCGGGGTCAACGCACCCACATCGAGCGCATAGGTGGTGAGGCTGAGCAGATGATTAAGCACGCGGGTGATTTCGGCGAACATGGTGCGGATCCATTTGCCGCGTTCCGGCACCTCGATCCCCAGCAATTTTTCGGTCGCCAGCGCAAACGCATGTTCCTGCGCCATCGGCGACACGTAATCGAGCCGGTCGAAATAGGGCAGCGCCTGCATATAGGTCTTGTATTCAATCAGCTTTTCGGTGCCGCGATGCAGCAGCCCGATGTGCGGATCGGCGCGTTCCACAACTTCGCCGTCCATTTCAAGCACCAGACGCAGCACGCCGTGAGCGGCGGGATGCTGCGGGCCGAAATTGATCGCGTGACTGTCGATTTCAACCGTGCGGGTGATTTTCTGCGTAATTTCGGTCATATCAGCCCGCCTTCCCCGCTTTTTCGTCGCCCGGCAGGGTGATCATGCCCTCCCACGGCGATTCGAAATCGAAATTACGAAATTCCTGGTTCAGCTTTACCGGCTCATAAACGATCGACTCGCGTTCGGCGTCGTAACGGACCTCAACGTAACCCGAGAGCGGAAAATCCTTGCGCAGCGGATGGCCCTCGAACCCGTAATCGGTCAGGATCCGGCGATGATCGGGCTGCCCCGAGAATAACACCCCGAACAAATCCCAGGTTTCACGTTCCCACCAGGTCGATACCGGCCATACGGTGTGAACCGAAGGCACCGGCAGGGTTTCGTTGGTGTGCACGATCACCCGCAACCGGGCATTGCGCGACACCGACAACAGATTGAGCACCACATCGAAACGCAACTCGCGTTCGGGCCAATCCACACCGCACAGATCCATCATCTGCTCGAACGCGAAACGCGGATCGTCGCGCAAGATCAGCGCCAAGGCATATAGTTGATCACGCCCGGCCAGCGCCACAACCTCGCCACCCTCGACGGTCACCGAGATCACCCCCGGCACGGCCGCCAATTCCTGAACCCAGCTTTCCTGGGCTGCGATCTGTTCTTCAGCCACGGAGAATCGTCCCTGTCCGGCGGATCTTTTTCTGCAATTGCATGATGCCATACACCAATGCTTCGGCGGTGGGCGGGCAGCCCGGCACATAGACATCCACCGGCACCACGCGATCGCAACCGCGCACCACCGAATAGGAATAGTGATAATAGCCGCCACCGTTGGCGCAACTGCCCATCGAAATCACCCAACGCGGCTCGGGCATCTGGTCATAGACCTTGCGCAGCGCGGGAGCCATTTTGTTGGTGAGAGTGCCGGCGACGATCATCGCGTCGGACTGGCGGGGGGACGGACGGGGAATGACCCCAAACCGGTCCAGATCGTAACGCGGCATATAAGCGTGGATCATTTCCACCGCACAACAAGCCAAACCGAAAGTCATCGGCCACAAGCTGCCGGTGCGGCCCCAATTGACCAATCGATCCAACTGCGCGACCACGAAACCCTTGTCGGCGATGGTGTCGGTCACGCTGCGGATCACCGCATCCTGCTCGGGCCCCGGCGGCAGCGCCTCACGGTTCCAAGCCACCTCTGTGGAGTCTGCACTCATGATCTCACTCCCAATCCAAGGCGCCTTTGCACCATTCATAGATGAAGCCAATGGTCAGCACGCCCAGGAAACCCATCATCGACCAAAACCCGAACATCCCGATGTGCCCCAGGCTGATCGCCCACGGGAACAAAAAGGCCACTTCAAGATCGAAGATGATGAATAGAATGGCGACCAAATAAAAACGCACGTCGAACCGGCGCCGCGCATCGTCAAAGGCTTCAAAACCGCATTCATAGGCCGAAAGTTTCTCGGCATAGGGCTTTTGCCAACCGGCCAAAAGCGAACCACCCAACATAGCGCCGGCAATCACCACGGCGATGGCCATAAACACCAAGATCGGGAAATAATTTACGAGCCAAGGCTGCATAAGAACCCTCGGAACCAATGACAAAAAAACAACACATACAAAGCGACTGGCACAAAATGACAGACTCGGAACAACCCCGAAAAGTCCGGCGCGGCGACATTAGCGGGATACGTGATCGCCCGCTATAGGGCTTCGCCATCTTTCTGACGCAATGCAGCAACATTTATACGCAACAACGCGAAAACATCCCCCGAGGGGAAAATCTTCTTGTCCAGTTAAATTATTGTTCGATTCCAAAGCACAAGTGGCGCGAGTGACGGGGCTCGAACCCGCGACCTCCGGCGTGACAGGCCGGCGCTCTAACCAACTGAGCTACACCCGCTTGCGCTGTGGGGGCCGTTTAAGCTCCCTGGCCCCAGGCGTCAAGCGACAAAAACACTATTATGACGTGCTTTCCGGGTTGACACGAAACTTTTGAGCCTTTGCCGCGATTCTTGCGCTTCGATTGATAAACATTTGTTTGCATTGGGTGTTATGCGCTGAACACCGCCTTTACATCGTCTCCAACGCAAAACAGGGAGCCCGAAAGCTCCCTGTCCGCAATCAAAAACAATCCCACGACCACAAAGGCCATGGTAGGCGGTGACGGTCTCGAACCGCCGACCCTCTCGGTGTAAACGAGATGCTCTACCGCTGAGCTAACCGCCCTTGCTTGGCAAGTTTCACGGCAACAGCATTTGCCCACCGGAGAAATTACACGCCGGTGGGCATAGCTGTTATTAGGCCACCGCCTCTTTCAGCGACTTGCCGGGCTTAAACCGCACCGATGTCGAGGCAGGAATATCGATTTCCTCGCCCGTACGCGGATTGCGGCCCTTGGCGGCCTTGCGGGTGGCGGCGGCAAATGTGCCGAAGCCGACCAAGCGCACTTCCTGCTTTTCTTTCAACGCGCGTTCGATCGTGGCAAGCACCGCCTCGATCACTTCTGCGGTCTTAACCTTGGGAAGGTCAGCTTCCTCCGCAACGGCGCTGATCAGGTCCTGTTTGTTCAGGGCTTTTGTCATTCAAAACTCTCCAGGTAGGCTTCAGGTCGGCCACAGCCCCGGCCGGTTAGGAGGCGACACACTAGAAGCCCTTAATTCCTCCCGTCAACGAAGGGAGACGTAAAAACCTGTGTAAAACTGCGAATTTTATGCATTGCACTGCGGCAAAAGCTGTGCATAGGGCATTTTCCGCCCCGCCGCCCCGCCATCAGCCTCGTCTCAACGCCGCCGCCCGGCCCAGGCCGGCGCCAAACCCGCCGACATCCCCCCGCACACAATCCCCAGAATCGCCGGCACCAACCACGCCGGACGCATCAGCCACGCCATCGCCCAATCGTCCCACCAATAATGCGGCCAGTGCCGCAGCGCGTATTCCTGAGCGCGAAACACGGCCATGACATTCACCACGGAAATGGCATCGGCCAACGTCAGCCCATCCGGCCCCCATTGCGCGAGCGCCGCCGCCGACACGAAACAAAGCCCCATCAGCACCAAAAACACCCGCGTCATTTAACGAAACAGCATCTCATTTTGTAACCCCGCGTATAACTGAGCCACCTGATCGCCATAACCATTGTAAATCCTGGTCGGCACGATTTCGCCGCTGCCCAGCAGACGCTCGTGCGCCTGGCTCCAACGCGGGTGCGGCACGTCGGGGTTAACATTGGCCCAAAACCCATATTCATTGGGATTCAGATCGCGCCAAAAAGTCTCCGGGCGCTTTTCGGTAAAACTCACCCGCACCAACGCCTTGGCCGACTTAAAGCCATATTTCCACGGCAACACCAACCTGATCGGCCCGCCATTTTGCGGCGGCAACGGTTTGCCGTAAAGGCCGGTGGCGATAAACGGCAGTATATTGGCGGCCTCTTCGATCGTCACCGCCTCGGTATAAGGAAAGGGATAGACCGGATTGGCCAGCCCAGGCATCGCATCGTTGTTGGTAATGGTTTGAAACTGCACATATTTGGCCGATGCCAAAGGCCGCGCCAAGGCCACCAGCCGCGACAGCGGAAAGCCGCGCCATGGCACCGTCATCGCCCAGGCCTCGACGCAACGATGACGATAGGCGCGATCCTCCAGCGTGACCTGCTTCAGCAAATCCTCCAACGCCCAGGTCTGCGGCTTTTCCACCAACCCATCGAATTTGATCGACCACGGCGCCTGCGGCAGCGCCTGCGCCGCCTGCCAGATGTTCTTGTCGTCACTGAACTCGTAATAGTTATTATAAGTGGTGGCGTCATGTTCCGGCGTGATCGGCCGGCCGGGGTCGTAATGCGCCGCCCGCGCCGCCCCCAAAGCGGAGAGCGGCCCCATGGCCAGCGCCCCCGCCACAAGTTTACGCCGCCCCAACACGAATCGCGCGGGCGTTATCGAGGATTCCGGCAACTCCCAAACCGGCTTGCGGCGAATGATCATCCCTGTTCCCCATTGTTGACCGGCGCATTTCTTACTTCAGGCGCGCTTGTTCGGACTGTTTCCCAAATAAACACCCAACCACCCCCCTCGTCAGCATAATTTTACCTTTTGTGGTGCAGATTGGCGTCTCGACTTCACACGAAGGTTGCGCCGATGCCCCTGATCGATCCGAATTATACTGAAATCCTGGCCGATCAACCCGGCCTAGCCGCACTGATCGGTGCACAGATCGACGACGCGATCAAAGCCCAAATCGTGCCCCTGTTCCAAGACCTGCGACGCTTCACCGACCGCCGCATCGCCGAATTATCCGCCGAAATACACGGCGCGGTGCAGATGGTCGATTTCTCGGAAACCAATCTCACCGCGCAACTAAGCGGCATCCAGGAACAAATCGTCCGCCTGATTTCGGTCCCCAGCACGTCCAGCCGCAACAGCGGGCTGGAGTTGGAAGCCGTGGTGGCGGCCACCGAAACCGCCGCCAACCGCATCATGGAAGCCGCCGAGACCATGGGCGATTGGATCCGCGAGGGCAAACAAGACCCCGAAGCATTTATCGTAAAAATCGATGCCATCTTCGAGGCCTGCGCCTTCCAGGATCTCACCGGCCAGCGCGTCCGCCGCGCCATCGAACATCTCGAACACGTCGAATCCGTGCTCGCCCACATGGTGGACCCCACCTCACCCATCCGCCCGGAGCCGTCACAGACCGTGCAATCGAGCGGAAGCGATCTCAATCAGGTCGATATCGACAGTTTGCTGGCCGATTTCTAGACATCGCCGCAAAAATCTAAATCCATGCCAACGGCTCGCCACCCCGCAAAACCGCCTGCGCCGCCGCCGAATAACCCGCGCCCTCATGCAACACCAACCCCGCCAGCAACCGCGCCGGGCTGTGCTTTGCCTTGCGCGCGCCCAGCATCACCATTCGCGCCGCCTCACCGGCCCTGGGCCACAACGGCAGCAGACTGATCCCGCCGAACCCGGCCCGCGACAACGCGGCACAGGCGTCGGCATATTGACCCGCCGGCAAAATCAAACCGATCGTTCCGCCATTTTTCAAAGCCCCGGCCAATACCGCGATCCAATCCGCCAACAGCCCGCAGCGCGCCCGCTTGGCCTGATCGCGCAATGCCGACGGCGAGACGCTGCCATGCTCATTGTGCCACGGCGGGTTGGCGAACACATGATCAAACGATTCCGCACAACGCCAGGACAACAGATCCGCCGTTTCGATTTGCACCCCCACCATTTGATTTTGGGCGATGTTATGCCGGGCAATCGCCGCCATGCCGGCGTTCAGCTCAACCCCCACGCCGCGCGCGCCCGGCACCCGCGCCGCCAGGCACAACAGGCCGGCGCCGGCGCCGCATCCGGCCTCCAACACCAATTGCCCCGCCCGCGCCGGGACAGCGGCTGCCAGCAACACCGGTTCGATGCCCGTGCGATAACCGGCGCGCGGCTGCGCATAACGCACCCGTCCGTCGAGCAAAAAACCGTCCGTCAGCTCTGGCAATTCTTCCAACATCCGCGCAATATAGCCACGAACGCGGATCCGGGCAAAATGAGCCGGCTTGACCCTGTCTCGCCCCCCCCGATAAACTACGACATGTCTATCATCAGGAGCCAATCTTGGGCGCGTCCGTGACCATCGACCTCGTTTCTCCCCATCCTGCCCAAGGCCCCGCTGCCCAAGGCCCTGATCATGCCGAGGATGTGTTGACCTCGCTCACCCGTCTGCTGAACGCCGACATCGAATCGTGCAACCGCACCATCGTCGATCGCATGGACAGTCCGGTGGCGCTGATCCCGCAATTGGCCGCGCACATCGTGGCGGCCGGCGGCAAGCGCCTGCGGCCGCTGCTCACCCTGGCCTGCGCGCGACTCTGCGGCTATCGCGGCGATCGCCACATCAAACTCGCCGCCTGCGTCGAATTCATCCATACCGCCACCTTGTTGCATGATGACGTGGTCGATGAATCGCAATTGCGCCGCGGTCTGGCCAGCGCCAACGCCGTGTTCGGCAACAAGGCCTCGGTGTTGGTGGGCGATTTCCTGTTCGCCCGCTCGTTTCAACTGATGGTCGAGGATGGCTCGCTGAAAGTGCTGGAAATCCTCTCCCGCGCCGCTGCCACCATCGCCGAGGGCGAGGTGTTGCAACTTGTCACCCAAAACGATCTCACCACCGATGAAGCGCGCTATCTCGATGTCATCAAAGGCAAAACCGCCGCTCTGTTCGAGGCCGGCTGCCAGGTCGGCGCGGTTGTGGCCGACCGCCCCGAGGTGGAATCAGCCTTGGCTGCCTACGGCATGAGCCTGGGCATCGCCTTTCAGTTGGTCGATGACGCGCTGGATTATGCCGCCGATCAGGCCACGCTGGGCAAAACCGTGGGCGACGATTTCCGCGAAGGCAAAATCACCCTGCCGGTCCTGATCGCCCTGGCCGCGGCGAACGAGGAAGAGCGGGCCTTCTGGACCCGCACCGTCGAACAACTCGAACAGACCGAATCCGATCTCGATCACGCCGTGATGCTGATGGGCCGCTGCAACGCCATCGAACTCACGCTCGATCGCGCCCGCAGCTTTGCCCGGCAAGCCAAGGACGCGCTGGCGGTGTTTCCGCCCAGCGAATTGCGCGATTGCCTGTGCGGCATCGCCGATTACACCGTGGCCCGGGCCCGGTGAACCCAAGCCGCACCACCGGATTTGGCGTATTCCTGGCCGCCGGCCTGGCGATGGCGATCGCGCTTACCGCGCAACATGTCGCCGGCCTGTCGCCTTGCGCCTTGTGTTTGCTCGCCCGCTGGCCCTATCGCATCGCCATGGCGTTGGGGTTGCTCGCGATGATCGCCTCCCCGCGCCTTGCCCGTATCCTGTTAATGCTCGCATTGGGCTGTTTCCTGGCCGACGTCGCGGTGAGCGTGCTGCATCTGGGGGTCGAATCCGGCTGGTGGAAAAGCCCGCTGCCCGAATGCGCGGCGCCCGATCTTTCGCGGCTTTCCGGCCGTGCCTTGCTGGCCGCCCTACCCGCCGAACCCACCACCCCTTGCGACGCGCCGGTCTATCTGATCCCGTCCCTGCCGATTTCGATGGTCGAGATGAGCCTGAGCTATGCAATCTTCCTCAGCGCGGCGCTGTCGTTGCGGCTTTGGTATAAGAGGCGGGCATGACAGACGATTCTCCTCTCCCCGGCGATCCCTCGCTCGCCGCGCGCGTGGCACGGATCGTGCGGGTGGATCATGCCGGCGAATATGGCGCCGCCCGCATCTATGCCGGCCAGCTTGCGATATTGGGTCACGGCGACAAGGCCGCATTATTGCAGCACATGGCCGCCCAGGAGCAGCACCATCTGGCCACATTCGGCCAGGAGATCGCCCGCCGCCGCGTGCGCCCCACCGTCATGCTGCCGCTTTGGCACGTGGCCGGCTTCGTGCTGGGCGCCGCCACCGCGCGCCTGGGGGAAAAGGCCGCCATGGCCTGCACCGTGGCGGTGGAAGAAGCCATCGACGAGCATTATCAGGCCCAAATCACCGAACTGGGCGACGACGAGCCCCTATTGCGCGATACCATCGAGGAATTCCGCCAGGAAGAGCTGGAACACCGCGACATCGGACTGGAACATGGCGCCGAGCAAGCGCCGGGCTATAAATTACTGTCCACCGCGATCAAGCTGGGTTGCAAACTGGCCATCAAGATCAGCGAGCGGGTCTAACTCATACATACTTGCCTTCCGCTGCCGCTTCGCGCTTAAGAGGCGTCCATACTCGCTGTTGTAAGGTTCGCTTGATGTCCGACTTATTCGCCACTGTCCGCAATCACGTCCTGGATGCGCTGCGCGCCGTCGTGCCCGATCTGCCCGACGAGATCCTGGCCCGCGTCGAAGTAACCCCGCCGCGCGATCCGGCCCACGGCGACATGGCCACCAACGCGGCTTTGGTGGCGGCAAAACCCGCCAAAATGGCCCCGCCGAAGCTGGCCGAAGCGTTGGTGAATGCGCTGCGCCAGGTACCGTTGCTGGCCGAAGTGGCATCCGCCGGTCCCGGCTTTATCAATCTGCGGCTGCAACAATCGGCCCTCCAGGCGCTGCTGCCGGAAATTTTGCACGCCGGAATCCACTATGGCGACAGCCAAACCGGCGCCGGACGGCGGGTGAATTTGGAATATGTCTCGGCCAATCCCACCGGCCCGATGCACATCGGCCATTGCCGCGGCGCCGTGGTGGGCGATGCGCTGGCCAATCTGATGCAAAAGGCCGGGTTCGACGTGACCCGCGAATATTACATCAACGATGCCGGCAATCAGGTGCAGGCGTTGGCCTGGGCCGCCTATTGGCGCTATTTGCAAGCCATCGGCATCTCAATAAGCGAAGAAGATTTCGCCGCCCAGGCTCCGGGTGGGCTGCAATATCGCGGCGATTATCTGGTGCCGGTCGGCGAAAAACTGGCGGCGGCCTATGGCGATAGGCTCGCCCCCGGTGGTGTCGTGGCCGATCCGGCCGGTTGGCTCGATCTGGTGCGCGATTTCACCATCGAGGCAATGATGAGCGAGATCCGCGAGGATTTGGCGGGGCTCGGGGTGCGGCAGGAAGTGTTTGTCTCCGAGCGCAAAATGCTGGAATCCGGCGCGGTCGATCGCGCCATCGACATTCTCACGGCCAAGGGGCTGATCTATCAGGGCATTTTGGAACCGCCCAAGGGCAAGCTGCCCGATGATTGGGAGGCGCGCGAGCAAACCCTGTTCCGTTCCACCAATTTCGGCGACGACGTGGACCGCCCGCTGCGCAAATCAGACGGCACCAACACCTATTTCGCCAACGACATCGGTTATCACGCCGACAAGCTGGCGCGTGGGGCCGATATTCTGATCGATGTGTGGGGCGCCGATCACGGCGGCTATGTCTCGCGCATGCAATCGGCGGTGAAGGCGCTGGCGGGCGACTCGAACGTAACACTCGACGTGCTGCTGTGCCAGATCGTGCATGTGATGCGCGAGGGCGTGCCGGTGCGCATGTCCAAACGTGCGGGAACCTATGTGACCCTGCGCGATCTGATCGATTGGGTGGGACGCGACGCCGTGCGCTTCACCATGCTGATGCGCAAACCCGACGCGCAGATGGAATTCGATCTTGATGCAGTGGTGGCACAAACCCGCGAAAATCCAGTGTTTTACGTGCAATACGCCCACGCCCGTTGCCGTTCGGTGCTGCGCGGCGCGGCCCAAAGCCTTGGTGCGGATCGGGTCAGCGACCACGCCTTGGCGTCGGCCGATACGTCTTTGCTGCAATCCGCCCCCGAACTCGACGTGATGCGCCGCCTGATGGCCTGGCCGCGCCTGGTCGAAGGTGCCGCATTGGCGCGCGAACCGCACCGAATCGCGTTTTTTCTCTATGAGTTGGCGGGCGATTTTCATATGCTGTGGAACCGTGGCAAAGACGATGCTGCACTGCGTTTCCTCCAACCCGAGGATACAAAAGGCACGTTGGCGCGTCTGGCTCTGGTGGCTTGTGTGGCTGGTGCGATCCGTTCGGGCTTGGCAGTGCTCGGCGTGGAGCCCGTTGAGGAGATGCGTTAACCGTGACCGAACAACCCGATCTTCCGCCGTCCTTCACCCCGGGATCCTATCGCCGTCCCACGCCGCGCGATCAGGAAAAGGCCGAAACC
>JAJZHU010000260.1 GCA_021798375.1 Pseudomonadota bacterium
TGCCGCGCAACGGCCGCTTTTGTATGGCGGTTCGGTCAAAGCCTCGAACGCGGCGCAATTATTGGCGGTGGCCAATGTGAATGGCGCCCTGGTCGGCGGCGCCAGTCTGGTGGCCAGCGAATTTTTGGCGATTGCCCAAGCCGCGACGCAATAGAATCCCGAGGGAACAGATATGTCACCAACTCTGCCCCAACCGCTCCCTTATGGACCGCCGCTTGGGCTGGAAGCGGCCAAGCGCATCATGGCGGCGGCCGAAGCCGAGGCGGCCGCGCAGCATTGGCCGATGGTCATCGCCATCGTCGATAGCGGCGCCAATTTATTGATGTTGCATCGCGGCGACCAGGCGCATCTGGGCAGCATCGGTGTCGCGCAGTCCAAGGCGCAAACGGCGGTGAATTTCAGAAATCCGACCAAATTATTCGCCGAACGCCTGGCGGCGGGCGTGCTGGGTTTTCTCTCGGTCGATAATGCGATTCTTGTCGAGGGCGGCTATCCTATTGTGGTTGACGGAAAAATCGTTGGCGGCATCGGTGTTTCCGGCATGTTGCCCGGCCAGGATTCACAAGTCGCTCTGGCCGGTCTCGCCGCATTAATATAAGGGTTTTGCGGTTTTTTTGGTAGCATTGTTGATCGCGGTCACTGCCGAACGCGCCAAATCCGGCGTTCTTGTCGGCGATGCTGGGCCCGTCGGCTTGCTGTGCCGCATTCGCGCGCAGGGTAATTTCATTGATTATGTGCTGATCGGGCTGGTGGCGCTTGGCTTCGTCGAGGCGGCGGGTTCGTCTCATGGTCTGTTGTGGCATTGGGCGGGACGATGATGGTGGGGCGGGTGTTTCATGCCATTGGCATGTTCGCGTGCGACCGCGTTTTCTCGTTCGTATGGATCGCCGCACGACGCACGGAGATATATAGCAGTGCCGAGCCAACCAATGGGCCGATCTGCACAGATGTGACATTGGCAATTGGCGACATCAGCATCGGTAGCACCCAAGCGGCGACCAGCACTTCGCGTTCACCCCGCAGCCACCCGTGTTTCAATCCTTCCAGTGCCATCCATGCAATGGGGAAGGCCAACCATGCCAAATCATAGTCGAATACATAGGGGCTGATGAGAAATGTCGCGGTCATCAACGCTGCACTGCGGACCGGCCAATTGTTGCAGTTACGCCATACGCGCCACAGTGCGCTTGTCGCGCCAAGCGCAATAATCGCGTGGATCGTATATGCAACGGCAACCGGTGTGCCCAGCAAGCGCAAGAGCGCGAAAACTGTGGGCATTTTCACCCATGGGAGTATGCCTTTTTCTAAAAATGAACGGGCATAACTAAGACTGATCCAGCATGCTTTCACAGTGCCCGTTCCAAGCACCGCAACACCGGCAGCGGTAAAAACCAGCGCCGTGACTGCTGCCGTAACGAAACTGCGCCAAGCACCGATGGCGATTAAAGCCACCGGGAACAGCAAAGCAAGATGAGGTTTAATGGCAAGAAGGCCGACAAATATTCCGGCGAGGATTGGTTGTTGATCCAGGCAAAGCAATGCCCCAGCCGCAAGAGCGGCGGTCAAAAAAGCATTTTGACCATGGAGGAGATTCATCCATAAGCCCGAGAACCCAGCCATGCACCACATAGCGATACTGCCGCGTATGATGCGCCGCCACACAAAAAGATAGGCGCCCAGCGTAGATAGGATAAAAGTCCAGTAGGCGGCCAAATATGGCAGCAATGCTAATGGTAAAATCGTTAGAAAAAATGCCGGTGGATAATACCACGCGAAGATGCGTTGCGAGGCAGGTACAGCAATTTTTTCGATTTTGGCCAATAACAAAATATTATAGGCGTCTGCCGCATGCCCCTTTAAGCCAAGATATGAAGCTGCCCAGAACGTGATAAAATCATAGCCGAGTGGCTTGCCCTTGAAATCCACCATATTTTTTGACAATAAAACCCAAGCGATACTGATTAGTAGGAACAGCGCCACAAATAGACGGGGATAAACTGTAATTCGTTCGCGATTGAGCCAGTGATGGTGGGAATTCATAATTTTGCCAAATGGATGTATTGCCTTGACGTCATAATTTTATCTTTTTTGATTACTGCACAATCTATGCCGATCGTCCAGGTCTGTTCGTTACATCGGATAATGTAGGTCGCCTTGTCGTCTGTTCAGGTGAGTTACACCCAAATGGGCCGGTTGATGGCGTTAAATTATACATAAACTCCTAATTATGCCTGATCTTCAACGCCCGCGCATAGACCGCCTTTTTCGTGGTGCCCGTTACGGCCGCCACCGCGTTGGCAGCGTCCTTTACACTCATGCTTTCCAGCGCCACCATCAACAGCCGGTCGATGTCGGCGTCGGATCCGGTTTCCACCGCCCCCGGTCCGATCAGCACCACGATCTCGCCGCGCGCCTGATGGGTGGCGTAATAATCGGCCAGGGCGGGCAGCGTGTCGCGGCGAATTTCTTCAAAGCGTTTGGTCAATTCTCGCGCGACCGCCGCCTCGCGCGCGCCAAAGATGGTGGCGAGGTCGGCAAGCATTTCGGCCAGCCGGTGCGGCGCTTCGTACCAGATCATGGTGGCGGCAAGCCCGGCCTGTTCGGCGGCGCGCAGACCGGCGAAGTTTGTGCGCCGGGCGGCGTCGCGGTTGGGGGCAAAGCCCAGGAACAGGAACGGATGCGGCGGCAGGCCGGACAGGGTGAGCGCCAGCAGGGCGGCATTGGCGCCCGGCGTGGCGGTAACTTTGATGCCTTCGGCGATGCAGGCCCGCACCAGCCGAAAGCCGGGGTCGGACACCAAAGGCGTGCCGGCATCGGAAACCAGGGCGATCTTGGCGCCCTTGCGCAGACGTTCCAGCAAGCCGGGGATGCGGTGATCCTCGTTGTGATCGTGCAAAGGCTCGCAGCGCACGCCGATGCTGTGGGCGGATAGTAGTTTGGCGGTGGTGCGTGTATCCTCGCACAGCACCAGATCGGCATGGCGTAAAGTGTCCAATGCACGAATGGTAATATCGCCGAGGTTGCCGATTGGCGTGGAAACTAGCACAAGACCAGAAGCAGGCTGCGGGAGGGAATCGATTTCCTCGGGCGGTGCGGCCGCGTTGGAACAGGGTGGGTCATATGCGTCGTCGGTTTGCATCGGTGCTCCGGAATGGGTCTTGTTGGCTGATGATCGGCATGGTGTCGGCGTGTGCGGGGGGGCAGAATTTTTCGGGCCAATCGCCGTCTAACCTTTCTGCTGCGCCCACGCCATTGAAAACGAGTCGGATCCCGCCATCCGGGGCGCAAGGTGCGCCCGTGCTGGCCGGAAGTCTGGTGCATGTGGCGCTGTTGGCCCCGCTAACCGGGGCCGAGGCGGATGTGGGAGCCAGTTTGGTGAATGCGGCGCAGTTGGCTTTGGCGGCGCCCGGCTCGCCGGTGCTGGATGTGCGCGATACACAAAGCACGCAGGCGGGGGCTGCGGCAGCGGCCAGTGCGGCGCTCGCCGCCGGCGACCAGATGATCATCGGCCCGTTGTCGGCCATGGAAACCGCGGCGGTGACGCCGATCGCCACAAAAGCCGGTGTGCCGGTGTTGGCGTTCACCAACGATCCGTCCGCGGCGGCGCCCGGGGTATGGACCCTGGGCATCAGCCCAGGGGCACAGGTGCGGCGTCTGGTGTTTGCGGCGCATAACGATAACCGCACCAAGCTGGCCGCGCTGTTGCCGCAAAGCCCTTATGGCGATCTGGTGGCCACGGCGCTGACCCAAGCCGCCGCCGAGGCGGGCTTTCCCGCGCCGCAAATCATGCGCTATGGCAGCAGTTTCGCGTCGATGAACGCAACCGTTCGTCAACTGGCCGATTACAACGATCGCCGCGCGCCGCTCGATGCGCAAATCCGCCATGCAC
>JAJZHU010000261.1 GCA_021798375.1 Pseudomonadota bacterium
TGTCAACGAGGGGTGTGGCTGGTGCCCGTCGGTTAGGATCGTATTCTACACCATTCAGCCATGCAGATGAGGCATGGATTTGGGCTATGGGAGCATTGGCGTCACGGCGTAATGGTGAGCGGGCATCCGGCCGGTCTGGTGTGGTGCGGCCCTGCGAGCCCGATGATGTGATCAAGTGTCTTGATATGGTCTATAAAAAGGGCGGTGTCACATTGGCACACGCGCGTGTGCTGGCAAAATGGGGAGAGCGGCGTCTGCCCCCCAGTGCGCGGCATTTGTCTGAAGCTGAAGATGCTCGTTTGTGGGATGAGGCTTTGGTGCATTTGGGATTTGCGTTGCGGATGAAGGGAATTGTCGCCTAGATGAAAAAATTTGAATTTGGGAAAATATTCCTTGCGCGCCGATCTTTTTCTGCCTAACATGTGTTTGTCGACGGGCGATTTGCGTCCGACTTCGTTCCTCATATTTCAATTATATGCGCCTGCAAGCCTTTGGGGGCTTGCAGGCGCCTTTTTACGTTTGGAGAGAGATTATGGCGTTTGCAATTCGCAACCTGTCGGTGCTGGCTTATGCTAATGGATTCACCCTGTGGCATTATAAATCGGGTGCCGACGAGCGGGGTAAGTTGACGGTCAAGAATTTCTTTGCTGATGCACAGGATATGTTGGCTGATGGCGATCTGATGATAGCGACCACCAATCGCGGGCCTGTATTGATGGCGGTCATGACCTCGGGGGGTTTGGTGCAGGCTACAATTATGCATTGATGTTTTTTATGGTCTGGGGACAGCGCAGTATTTCGCTGGCGTGGCGCGCTTGTCCCTGGCCGGAGATGAAATAGCGCGAGAGCGTTAGCTGTGCCAGCCCCATCGATGCCAGTCTCGCCAGGCAGGGGCCGTCTTTCAGACCATCCGGGCGACCGTGCGCGCCGCTGAGCGCCAAGCGGTGCAGGGCTGCGCGGCAGCAGGTTTCGAGATAAGGTTCGTTCCACATCGCAAGGTGACCATGATGTGCGCGGTGCGACTTGGCAAGAGTTATACAAATTTGATCTGGGTGCTTTTCGTGAAGCGGTATTTGGTTTAGGCCAAGGTCATGACCCCAGAAATAGCCTCGGCGTTGATGCCGCTGACTCGTTTGTTGGATCCCGAGCGCGCTCATAATATGGCGCTGATTGCGCTGCGCCTTGGTTTGGCGGGGCGTGACCGTGGTGTTGACGATCCTATTTTACAGGTTAACCCATTTGGACGGGTGCTTGCCAATCCGATCGGTTTGGCCGCCGGATTTGATAAGAATGCGGTGGCGGTGGCGGCCTTGTCGCGCCTGGGGTTTGGATTGGTGGAGTGTGGCACAGTGACGCCGCGTCCGCAGGATGGGAATCCAAAGCCGCGCATGTTTCGGTTGGTCGAAGATCAGGCGGTGATCAATCGCATGGGAATGAACAATCGCGGCCTGCACGCGTATGTTGAAAGGCTGGCGGCATTGCCGCGAGGCGGCGTCGCGATTGGAGCGAATGTAGGAATCAACAAAGAAGGTGCGGACCCCGAGCGGGATTATCCCGCTTTGGTGGCGGCGGTGGCGCCGCATGCCGATTACATTGTGATCAATGTGTCTTCTCCCAATACACCTGGTTTGCGTGATTTACAGGGCGAGCGGCGTCTATCCGCGATTTTGGCGGCGGTGCGTGAGGCCGTGCCGGTGCGGCCGACTTTATTCGTGAAGTTGGCGCCGGATTTGAACGAAGCGGGGTTGGAGGCGGTGGTGGAAGCTGCCGTAACGCATGGGGTGGACGGGTTGATCATCTCGAACACGACGATTTCCAGGCCGGATGGTTTGCGTTCGATTCATCGTGGCGAGGAAGGGGGGCTTTCGGGCAAGCCGTTGTTCGAACTTTCAACGGCGATGCTGCGCCGGGCGTATCGCTTGTCGCAGGGACGGTTGAGCCTGATCGGCTGCGGTGGGGTGGCGGATGGAGCTGGGGCGTTGGCCAAGATCGAGGCCGGGGCGAGCTTGGTGCAGCTTTATGCCGCATTTGCCTATGCCGGGCCGGGACTGATCCCGCGGATCAAACGCGAGTTGGCGGCGTTGTTGCGTCAGCGAGGTTATGGGTCGGTTCACGACGCAGTAGGAACAGCGGCGTGATGCGCAAAATTGCCGGAATTGGTGAAATTATCGCTGGTTACAGCGCATTGGTGCTGGATCTGTGGGGTGTGGTGCATGATGGGGTAGCACCTTACCCTGGTGTGGTGGAATGCCTGGCAAAATTGCGTGGCGCCGAGGTGCGGGTGGTGATGCTTTCGAACGCGCCCCGCCGCGCCGCCGCGGCGGGTGATGCGTTGCGGCGCATGGGAATTACCGACGATTGTTACCATGCGATCGTGACCAGCGGGGAAGTGGTGCGCGGCATGTTGGCGCGGGACGGGGATCCTTTGTTGGCCGGGTGGGGTGAGAGTTTTTGGCATCTGGGGCCTCCGCGTGATCGCAATTTGTTCGAGGGACTCGATGTGCTGGAGGTTCCGCTGGATCGCGCCGATTTTATCTTGAACACGGGACCCGACGACGAGCGCGATCCCACCGATCCCACGGCATTCGATGCCGAATTACGGCTGGCGGCGGCGCGTGGATTGCCGATGTTGTGCGCCAATCCTGATTTGGAGGTGATGCGGGCGGGCAAGCGGATTATCTGCGCCGGATTATTGGCCGAGCGTTATCGGGCGATGGGTGGCGTGGTGGTTTCCGCCGGCAAGCCCGACCCGCTGGTTTATCGGCCGGTGTTCGATCTGATCGACGCGCCACGCGAGCGGATTTTGGCCGTGGGCGATAGCTTGCGCACGGACATGGCCGGGGCAAAGGCGGTAGGGATCGATCATGCCTGGGTGCTGGGCGGATTGCACAAAGATGATGGCGACCCGGATCAGGCCGCGCGGGATGCGGGATTGGCGCCCAATTACGTGATGCGCGGATTTGTTTGGTAGAGTAGCTCTCTTTTTACGTTCACGCGCCCAAGCCATGCGTCTGTGGCTATGGAGTTGCGCGCGTTCCCCGGCAATCTTGAAGTCATGTCAGATACTGCCGCGTTGAAAAATCCCACCCTTTCGTCCTATCGCTTGATCGCGTTGATCGTGTCGTCGGCCATGTTCATGGAACAGCTCGATGGCACGGTATTGGCCACCGCATTGCCAACCATGGCGCATGATTTTGGCGTCGATCCGTTGCGCATGAGCATGGCGTTGACCTCGTATTTGTTGGGTTTGGCGGTGTTCATTCCCACCAGCGGGTGGATTGCCGATCGATTTGGTGCCCGCAATGTGTTCCGGGTGGCGATTATTCTGTTCACCGCCGGATCCGTGCTGTGCGGCCGGGCCGAGAGTCTTGGTTTTCTGGTGGTGTTCCGGCTGCTGCAAGGCATCGGCGGCGCGATGATGGTGCCGGTGGGCCGGTTGTTGCTGCTGCGTGCCGTGCCCAAGGAACAGTTGGTGTCAGCGATGGCCTGGCTGCTGGTGCCGGCGACGTTGGGGCCGATTTTGGGGCCGCCGGTCGGGGGATTTATCGTTTCGACGCTGTCGTGGCGATGGATTTTCGATATCAACGTGCCAATTGGGTTGCTGGGGCTGGTGTTGGCCACGGCCTATATGCCCGATGTGCGCGAGCCCAACACCAGCGAGTTCGATCTGCGCGGCAGCGTGATTTCGGGCGCGGGCCTGTCTTGCCTGGTGTTGGGATTGGAAATGGCCGGGCGCGGCATGAACGCGCGCCTGGGGATTTGGCTGCTGATCGCGGCGGTGCCCTTGTTGCTGGCCTATTGGTTTCACGCGCGGCGCCATCCCCATCCGGTGATTGATTTGACATTGCTGCGGATCCCAAGCTTTCGCATTTCCGTGTTCAGCGGTA
>JAJZHU010000262.1 GCA_021798375.1 Pseudomonadota bacterium
GGACGGCTTGGGCGGAAATCGGGCCACGGCTTTTTCGACTACCGCCCGAACGCCGCCAAGCCGAATCCTGCAACCCTCGGCGTGGGCACCCCGCCCGGGACCGTTGTAATCGCGGGCGATCTGGGTTCCGCGGTGGGGCTGGTGGAGCGCATGAAGGCGGCGGGGTGTGTTGTGGAACCGCGGCCGGGCGCGGGCGCGATCCTGCTCGGCGATTGCAAGCTGGTGCTGGCCGACGGTCGCACCGCCATCGAGCGCAGCGTGTGCGATGGGCAAAACACCATTCAGTTCGATCTGGCGTTTGATTACGGCAACGCCAGGCGGATCTGTGTGGCCTTCCCGGATACATGCGGTGGCGAAGATCGGGCGCGGGTGGCCGGGTTGTTCCAAAGCCTGGGCATGGCGGTTTCAGAAATCGCCGACAGCCCCGGAATGATCGTGTTGCGGACCGTCGCGATGCTGGTGAATGAAGCGGCGGACGCCTGCCAGAAGGGCGTGGCGAGTGCGGCCGACATTGATACCGCCGCCATCAACGGGCTGAATTATCCGATTGGTCCGCTGGCCTGGGGCGACCGGATCGGCCCCGGCCTGGTTGCCACGGCGGTCGGGCATTTTGCCGCGGCGTGGCCCGATGGTCGCTATCGGGTTTCGCAATATCTTCGCCGCCGTGCCCTGGCCGGCGGTTCTCTCGTCGGTGATGGAGGCTGAAATCCATGCATGAACCCGAAGTTCCGGTGAGCGTCGAGATTATCGATGGTGGGGTAGGGGTGATCTCGATCGACCGTCCCGACCGGCGCAACGCCATTAATATGGCCGTCAAAGGCGCCATTATCGCGGCGATCGAGGCATTTTCGGCGGATGAGCGCATCGGTGCGATCATCCTGACGGGAAAAGGCGGTTATTTCGCGGCGGGCAGTGACGTGACCGAAATGGCCGCGAAATCTTCTGGCGAGATGAAGGCCACACAGGGGGATCGGGTGTTTGCCGCGTTGCGCCATTGCCCCAAGCCGATCGTCGCGGCGGTGGAAGGATATGCGCTGGGAGGCGGTTGCGAATTGGCGCTGTCCTGCGACATGATCGTGGCGGCGGAAAATGCCCAGTTCGGGCAGCCCGAAATCAATTTGGGCATCATGCCCGGCGCCGGAGGCACCCAATTGCTTCTTCGCACGCTGGGGAAATACCGCGCGGCTAGGATGATCCTTACCGGCGAGCGGATCGACGCCGCCACGGCGGCCGGCTATGGCCTGGTGTCGGAGCTTTCGCCGCCGGGCGCGGCTTTGGCGCGCGCCATCGAATTGGCCCGCAAGATCGCGGCGAAGTCGCGCCCGGCGGTGAGGGCGGTTAAAGAGGCGATGACTATTGGTCAGGAAACATCCTTGTCGGCGGGTCTTGCGTTTGAACGTCAGGGCTTTCTGCTGCTGTTCGATACGCCGGAGCAGAAGGCCGGGATGCGGCGCTTTGTGGAGTGATTGCGATGAGCGATAAGAACAGACCATTCGTTCTGGTGCTCGGACAAATTCCCGGCGAACTGTCGTCGGCTTTGATCCGGAAATTCGATCTGGTCGAGCGGGCCGGCTTGCCGGAGGCGGCCCATTCGGAATTCGAGGTCGCCGTTACCACCAGCATGTTGGGCGCGGACGCGGCGACGTTGCGGGCCTTTCCCAATCTGCGGCTGCTGGCCTGCAATGGCGCCGGGCTCGATCAGATCGACATGGACGAGGCGGCGCGCCGCAAGATCGAAGTCTGCAACACGCCGGATGCGGTCACCACCGATACCGCCGATTATGCCATCGGGTTGGTGTTTGCCACGCGCCGCCGTCTTGTCGCCGCCGATCAATTCGTAAGGTCCCGCCGTTGGGAAAAGGAACGCTGGGCGCCGACGGACCGGGTTACGGGCTGTTCCCTGGGCATCGTCGGCATCGGGCGGCTTGGCAAAGCCATCGCCGTGCGTGCGGCGGCGTTGGGGATGAAAGTGTCCTACACCGCCCGCGGCGAAAAGACCGATCTGCCGTATCAATTCATCGCCGATCTTGGGGCGCTGGCCGCGGTCAGTGACGTGCTGATTGCCGCTTGTCCCGGCGGCGAGGAGACGCGCGGCCTGATCGACGCCCGGATTCTGGAGCGGCTTGGCGCTTCGGGTATCTTGATAAATATCTCCCGTGGCTCGGTGGTTGACGAAGCGGCGCTGATCGCGGCCTTGAAAAACAAGATCATACGGGCTGCGGCGCTCGATGTCTTTGAAGGCGAGCCGATGGTGAATCCCGATCTTTGTGGCATCGAGAATCTCTTGCTGTCACCGCACGCGGCGGCGGCGACGCTTGACACCCGCCACGACATCGCCGCCACCCTGGAACGGCGAATCAGTCGCTATTTCGCAACCCGGTGACGGACGGAAAACTTGCCGCTTTACCCCAGTCTTGTATGTTATCCGCAGGCGCGATAGCTTGGCGGGCTAACTAACAAGAGGACGCTAAATCAATGTCCAATCAGCAAGGCCGGATTGCGCCTGACTACAGCCGTAGCTCCGTCTCGCGCTACATCCAGCTCTCGACTTTGTTCCGCAGCCGCATCGAGACCGGCGAGTGGGCATTGGGGCAGCGACTTCCCACCGTTGACGAACTGGCGGTCGAGTGCGAGGTCGCGCGGGAAACCGTTCGCCAGGCGCTGCATCTTTTGGCGAATGAAGGGCTGATCGAGCGCTTTCGGGCGAAGGGAACCTTTGTGACGGCGGCGCCGACCACGCCGCTGTGGTGTGAAGTCGGCACTGATTTCTCAGGACTGCTGATCTCGCAGGAAGGGGCGCGGATTGAACTGCTGGCGGAGACCGCCCGTGTTCCTCTTTCCATCCGCCGCGACCATTATGGCGAAGTGGCGCCGGAATATCGCCACCTGCGGCGGCGGCATTGGCGTCACGAACAAGCCTATCTTCTGGCGGATGTTTATATCGATGAACGTCTGGTGGGGAGAATCCCGCGTGCATCATTCAAGACCAAGACCGCCTTGAAATTGCTGGCCGACGTGCCGGATTCAAAGCTCGGCGACGTGCGGCAGACCCTGACGATTGGCAGCGCCAATATGGAGGTTGCCAATATGCTCAATATTCCGCTCAATGCGCCGGTGGCGATCATCGATCGGCACGCGCTCGATGAAAATGGGCAACTGATTTTGTTCGCGCGCGGGATTTATCGTGGGGATGTCGTGCGGCTCGATCTTCGCATGTCGGCAAAATGATTCCGCGTGTTTTCCGTCCAAATTACAATTCTAAATCGTCGCCCCAATATCGTCATTTACAAAAGCCCAGACTTATGGGTTAATGCCTTGCAGGCGATGCCCGATCGCAAGCCATCGATATCGAACCAACAACGGCGTGTCGGGAACAGGATCGAGCAGGATGTACACACGGAATTTTCGTATGGTCGCGTTGCTGATTGCCGTTTCGGGCGCCATGGTCAAGGCGCATTCGGTCGCCGGGCCGCAACCCGAACAGGCGTGGGCAAGCAAATCGGGGCTCGTTGCGCTTTTGCCTCCATCCGCCGTGCCCGCAACGGCGGACCCGATGGCGCGCCTGCGGATCGAAGACGCTTTCAACCGTTACGCGGTTGCGCTCGACGAGGGGCGCTGGGATGTGTTGAAAAGCCTCTTTACCGAGGACGCCCGTGTTGAGGTCGTCGAGGGGAGCAACAAGCCCTTGGTGGCCGTCGCGGGGCGGGATGCGGTGCTCACGAATTTCGCATCGGCATGGAAGCAGCAGGGTGATCAGCGGCGTCATTTGATTTCCAATTTCGTCTTCAACCAACTGACAGATTCACATGCCTCGCTCATCGCTTACGGCGTCGTGATAGTGGCCAATGATGGTCTTTCGATCGGCACAAGTATT
>JAJZHU010000263.1 GCA_021798375.1 Pseudomonadota bacterium
GGCCGAGCACGACGTCGGCTTCAGCGAACAGGCGCTTGGAAAGCGCGTTGCGATGCGCACCCATCCCACCGGCCGACAGCGGATGATCGTCGGCGATGATGCCGCGCCCCGATAGGCTGGTCAGCACCGGAATGGCCAATTGTTCGGCGAGAGTCGTGACAAGAGCACCTGCATCCGATCCAACGCAACCGCCGCCGGCGATGATAATCGGATTTTTGGCCGTGTGCAGGGCTGCCGCCAACGCCTTCAGCGTATCGTCCTGGGTTGAAATTCGCGCGGGCAAACCAACCGGAATATATGCGCTGAAATTCACTTTATGCGTGAGAAGATCACGCGGAATATCGATGATCGCGGGGCCGGGCTTGCCCGATCTTGCCGCCTGGAAAGCCTGACGCAGTGCGGGCACCAGCAAATCGGCGCGATCGACCCGAAGCGCCAGTTTGGTCACCGGCCCGAAGATCAGATTGGTATCAACTTCTTGGGAAGCGCCGCGAAAGACGGTGTCGGTCGCCCCGCGTCCCGCGAGTATCACCATCGGCACGCTGCCGATATAAGCCTCTGTCACCGCCGTCAGTAAATTGGTGGCGCCTGGCCCGGCGGTGACAAGACAAACCGCGAGTTCGCCGGTCAATTGGAAATAAGCCGCCGCCATCGCCGCCGCGGTAAATTCGTGCCGCACGAGATAGTTTTTGATCGATGGTGTGTCATATAATGCGTCATAAATGCCCAGGACATGGCCCCCCGGCAAGCCAAATACTGCTTTGACGTTTTCCGCCTTTAAAACCTCGACGATGGCGTGACCAGCCAGCATATCCGTCATGGATGTTTCCCCATTGGAAAAATTATTATGTTAGGTGTGTACGCGGACATTGCTAATCCACTTTGCCCAGAAGCAGCCCGCCATCGATCGGATACAGACCGCCGGTCATGAAATTCGATGCGTTCGAGGCGAGCAGCAACGCCAATCCCTCGATTTCGTGCAATTCGGCGGCGCGCCCGACCGGCGAAGCGCGGTTAAAGGCGGCCTGCATTTCGGGCGTGGTGATGCGGGTCTGAAACGGGCCGGGGAGAATGGCGTTCACCCGGATGTTGAGCGACGCCAACTCCACCGCCAATTGCCGCACCAACTGATTCAAGCCCGCCTTGGTCACGCCGTAAGCCACGCCGACGGCGGGCGATACACGCAACGATGCGGTTGAACTGGTGACGATGATCCGGCCGCCACCATTTTGTTTCATGTAAGGCACAGACGCCTGGATGGCGGAAAAAGTCGCCTTCAGATTAACATTCTGCACCTGCCGCCACAGATCAAGCGGAATATTTTCGATCGCGCCGGCAGGGGCGCGTTGCCAATCGCCGTTGAGAAAGCCCGGCCCGGCAACGATGCCGGCGTTGGCGAACAGCACATCGAGTTTGCCCCGCCGCTTCATCACCGTGGCGAACGCGGCTGCGAGTGCGGCTTTGTTGGTCAGGTCGAGTTGGAGCCAATCAGTGGCCCCGCCGTTCCGGCCAAGTTCATTCGCCTTGGCCGCGGCCGCTTCTCCGTCGAGATCGAACAAGGTCACTTGGGCGCCGTTGTCCGCCATGGCACGCGCGAATGCGCTGCCCAACCCGTTCGCGCCGCCGGTTACCACCACCGACAGATCGCGCACCGAAAATAATTCAGTTGCCTTCATGGCGAAAATCGACCCTCCGTCATCATGTTCAATCACCCATCCCGGCGGTTGCGCCGCCGTCCACCGTGTATTGCGCGCCGGTCACATAGCTGGAGGCGGGGGAGGCGAGGAACAGAGCGACGCCCTGGATATCGTCCGGGGTCGCCATGCGATGCATCGGATTGCCGCGGCTGAAACGCGCGGCAACCACGGGATCGGCCATACGGCCATTGCCAATCGAGGTGCGCACGGCCCCCGGTGCGATGGCATTGACCAGAATTTTATGGCGGGCCAATTCCAGCGCCACCTGACGCACCAGTTGCGCCACCCCTGCCTTGGCGGCGAAATAGGGCGTGCCGACGAAATTTTCGGTGTTGATCGCCGCGATCGATGTCGTGACGATAATGCGTCCACCTTCCGGCTGCCGCTTCATGTGCGGAACGACCGCCTGGATGGTGTAGAACACCGAGTCGAGATTGGTCGAAAGAACGTTATCCCATTGGGATTCTGCGACATTTTCAACCGCACCCGGTGGATTGCGCGTGCCCTCCATGGTGAGAAAGCCCGGACCGCCGCCAATTCCGGCGTTGGCAAACACGATATCGAGGCGGCCCAGTCTGGCGACGATCTTGTCGAAGGCTGTGCGAACGGCGTCGGGATCGGTCACGTCCAAGATATCGGCATCGCAATGCGGCGACAGGGCCTTGAGCGCCTCCAGGGTGCTTGCCGTGGCCACCGGGTCGCGGTCGAGAATGACCACATGAGCGCCGTTTTCTATCAATACACGGGCAATGCCGCCGCCAATGCCCTGCGCGCCGCCGGTGACGACGGCGACTTTCCCTTTGATATTAAACAGGTCTTCAATCTTCATGTCATTCTCCGGCGAGGGGCGACCGCCTTTTCGGGCGCATCATGAGCCCGCTCGCGGCATGGAACCTAGCCGGATCATGGCGCGCTCGTCAATAATTGTAATAACAAATATCAAAATATAAGCGGAAGGCGAGCCAATTGATGTCGTCACGCCAGGATATATGTATCGTGCCGAACCCTCCGCGGGTGGGCGCATTGTCGTTCATGGCGATCGTATCATTGTGATTATTGGGGGATTTATCACCTGATGGCACGATAGTTCGCGCGGTTTGGGAGCGGCGAGGGGCGGCCGCCGATACATTGGAAAAATGTTGTCATCCGCACAAATTCCAGCCATTTACGGGCGCAATATTTTGTTATAACAAATGCCACGGCAATAAGACCCCATGGAGCGCCCTATGCCCGACCGGCCCCTCGTCCATCCACCGATCCAACCTCGGATCACGCTTGCCATCTTATTTGCCATCAATTTCATGAATTTTTTCCATCGAACCGCGATTTCCATGGTTTTGGAGCCAATTCGCAAAGAATTCGCCCTCAACGACACCACGCTGGGGCTGATCGTCACCTGCACCACAGTCACCTATGCCATCGCCAGCATTCCGGTAGGACGGCTGACCGATTTGTGGTCGCGCCGCCGGCTGTTGGCCATCAGTTGCGTTGGCTGGAGTGCGGCGACGATCGGGTCGGCCATGTCGGGTGGCTTTTTGCCCTTTCTGGCCAGCCGGCTGGTTTTCGGCGGATTTCAAGCCAGTTGCCAACCGGCAGCCAATTCCTTGATCGGCAGCCTGTTTCCGTCTGTGCTGCGCGCGCGCGCGGTTGGCATATTCATGCTTGGGCTGCCGCTGGGCGTGTTCGCCAGTCTGGCGTTGACCGGCGCGCTGTCTGGCCGCGTGGGCTGGCGGAACGCCCTGTTGATTGTAGCGGCGCCGGGGTTGCTGGTGGCGCTGGTGGCGTGGTTGTTCATCCGCGAACCGGCGCGCGCGCATCTGCGCCGTGCCACCGCCGAACATCCCACCAGCACATGGGGATCCTTCCGCAAGGTTCTATCGATTCCGACGATGTGGTGGATTATCCTTTCCGGCATCACATTCAATTTTTCCGGCTTTACGATCAACACGTTCCTGCCCACATTGTTGGTGCGTTTCAATGGTATCAGCCAGGCGCGCGCGGGTGTGCTGGCGGCGATTATTCTGGGTCTGACCGGCGTTGCCGGTTTGACCGGCGGCGGCTGGATCGCCGATTGGCTGCACACGCGCTCGCAGCGGGCGCGACTGATGTTCGGTTCGATCAGCACATTTGTCGCGACGCCTTTGCTTTATCTCGGATTCACGCGCCAGG
>JAJZHU010000264.1 GCA_021798375.1 Pseudomonadota bacterium
GCTTCATCGCCGCCTACAATGAAGACGCTCGTCCCTTCGTCTGGACCAAAAGCGAGGTCCACCAGAAGCGGCTCAAGCCGTGTTTCGCTGACCAATGATTCTGGGTACTAGTGCACCAACACTAACACCAACACAAGATTCACATTCGTCGCAGGTTGAGATCTGCGATTTTACATGAAAGACTGTTTGATTCTGGGACCACCTCAGTTTTGGGTGAATGGCTGGCGCCCTTTGCTTGTCCATAGCATTACAGTTGCATTTTTATCTTGATATGTGCAATTTTCGCGCTTGCCTGGTGCGCCCTGCGCCAGGTTGACCATGCGATGATAAAGGATGGCTGAATTTGTCGTCGGGCCAGTCCAATCCTGGGCGCATTTAGTTGGTCCGGGTTCGGACTCATTTGAAATCTTGCGGCACCTCCCCCCGCAGCTTGGCGCCGATCTCACGGGCGGCCGACGAAACCAGTGCGCCCAAGCGACGAATGAGTGAGGGGTCGGCGTCAGTCTCGCTAAGAACGTAACTGAGACTGCCAAGCGCATGGAGGTCGAGTTCTAAGATCGGTGCCGCTATGGCGATCCGATCGGCATCGATTTCGTGGTAGGAAACCACAAAGTCGGACTTGCGCATTCTGGTAAGCGCCATCCGAAATTCGTTCCAGTTGTTGCCAAGTCCGATAACTGAGATATTTGCAACGTTGGCGTCGTACACGCGGCGCATGGTGCGCGGCGACAGATAGGCCAGGATCGCTCTGGAAGGGGCACCTTGAAATAACGGCATCGGCCGGCCGCGTTGGTGCCCCACTTGTGTCTGCGGAGCTTCCCCAATGACTTGGTGGACGCATAACACTCTGTCGCCATAGTAACGGCATAGCAACATCGTCGAATCTGGCGGCGCATAATCGATTAATGCCGCCATGATATTTTGTGAAGCCAGTAGCAAGGGATCAGTCAGTTGCAGTTGGAGGTTGAGCTGTAAAATCGCGGGGCCGAGCGTGTAGTTGCCTGGCGTCGCGGTTGTAACAAGGCCGACCTCGTTGAGGCTCGCGAGGTAGCGGTAGACGCTGCTTAACGAAAGATCGAGCGTACAGGCTGCCTCTTCGGCAGTCCACACCGGCTTTTCCAGCGTAAAGAGTGAGAATGTTGCAAGCACAGGATCAAGTTTCTTCAACGGCATTTACTCCTTTTTCGGCCTTTTCAGGTGAAACGCCTTCTTGCGATACAAAGAGCTGCGCGATTTTCGTGCTCATTTCGGGTGATGCTAATCCCGGTCGGACTTACAAATTGTATCAATAGCGACGACTCTCCCCAGAGCGACGGGCGGTGGTAGCAATGTCGGCCACGCTGTCGGGAGAAGGGTCGCAAGCTCGCCGATGTTAGGCGGTCCGGACGCTTCAGCGCTCTCCTCTTGATCGACAGGGATCTCGGAAATACGCGGTGAAGTGGCCGGCTCGGGCGCATGATCCATAACCATTACCTTATCACAATATAGGAATATGTGGCACAAATAGCACGTATTTTCGCGATATGGAGGAATTCTGTAAAAAAATATTGCAATTGTGTCTAAATGTCCTATTGTAAGACAATCAGGCATTAAGGGGGCAATGGTGGCGTCGGACGGCGCCGAGCGCAATCGAGAGGCTCGGAAGCCGGAACGGGAGTTTGGCGTTGGGATCGTCATTTAACGGGATCGCGCGCGATCACGCGTGTCTCGTAACCGAATGCTTGTTAAAAATAGTTCAAAAAATTGCATGGAGCGAAACGATGGAACGAGTTTCAATGGCCTTCGGACATGGATCCGACGCGCGTCGGTCGGCGCTGCTGGTGGGCGCATCATGGGGTCTGTTGGCTTTGACGCTGTCCACAGGGGTGGGGCGAGCCCAGAGTGCGGCGCCCGAGGTTCGTAAAAGCGACCAATTGGGTGAAGTGGTGGTCACCGCCCGTTACAGGCGGGAGAATCTACAGAAAGCCCCGATCGCCATCACCGCGATCAGTTCCAGCCAGTTGGAAAGCCGTGCCATGACCGGGATTTCCGACGTTGCGGCGGCTGCTCCCAGCGTGGAATTGACGCCGGACGGTGGCGGCATGGGCAAAGCGATAAACGCTTTCATTCGTGGCTCCGGTCAGAGCGATTCGATTGTTTCCTCGGATCCTGGCGTGGGTATGTATATGGACGGTGTTTATCTTGGCACTATGTTCGGCTCGCAAATGGCTCTGGGCGATGTTGAGGATGTGCAGATTCTACGCGGTCCGCAGGGTACTTTGTTCGGTAAGAACAGCGAAGGCGGCGCGGTGTTGATCAATAACGTGCAGCCGAAGGGCGATAATGCCGGTTTCATCGAAGTGGGTTACGGCAGCTATAACCGCACCCGCGTTCGCGCCGCCTATGATACCACTTTGATTCCCGATCATTTGTTCATGCGCGTGTTTGGTGCGGGCGATGAGGCGGGCGGCTATGTGGGCGTTGCGGATTATGTATGCTCCCATCCGTCGGTGGCTGGTCATGGCACCATCGGCTTGCAGGCCAACACCAATGCGGCAGGTTGTAACGTGGGCGATGAAGGCTCGATCAATCAGCGCATGGCCAGGATTGCATTCAAACTCCTGGCGACTCCGGATTTGACCTTCAATCTCTCGGCCCAGATTGCTCGGGACGACGGCAGTAACACGCCAGATGTGCCGCTGATCATCGACCCGACCTATCCAGGGCAGTTACAGTATCTTTATAACACCAACGTACTGGTGCCTGCTTTTGGCATTGGTCTCACCCAGGCGCTGGTGAGTAAGAATCCATATGTGACCTATACGACTTTCACCGATCCGTTGACCGGCCACAGCATTCCGAACGTCAGCAGCGCCAATACGCAGGATGTCACGCTGCGGGGAGATTGGAAACTTGGGGATGTTGGGCCGCTTGATAATATGTTGCTGACTTCGATCTCAGGCTATCACGAGAGCGATGGTCAGTATGTTCAAGCGATGGGCGGGCCGGTTACCATGGAACTGACCAGCAATTTAATGAAGAGCACGCAATATTCGGAAGAATTGCGCCTGAATGGAGATTCGCTCAATAAAAGGTTCGAGTGGACTGTCGGGGGCTATTATTTCCAGAACAACAGCTTGCTGTCTGGGCAGGTTGATGTTCCAGGCCAAGTATTCGGGCTGGGAAGCTATGGCCTGAATTTCGGGCAGAATGACCCTGAAGAAGACCGGAATGCCTCGGTCTTTGTCCATACTCTGACTCATATTACCAGCAAATTATCGCTCGAAGCCGGCCTGCGCTATAGCTATAATAGCAAGAGCTATCGTTTTAATCGACCACTTTATCAAAATCCCGACTACGGCGGAAGCAGCTCGCTATTCGATCCGGCAGTCTGGAGCGCCATGTTCGGCTATCATAACGTGCTGTTCCCCTCGACGTCCGCCACATCGGTGTCTTATCGCAGCGATCCGAAAGTTGGGCTGCAATATCAGATCACCCCGGCTGCCATGGTCTACGCGCAATATTCCACAGGCTTCAAAGCAGGGGGTGTGAATGGTCGCCCTGTATTCCTGAGTGACGTTTTGCCCTTTGCCCCGGAAGTGGTGACCGCGTACGAGGTGGGCGCCAAAGCCGGGTGGCTGGACAATCGTCTGCGCACCAATCTGGCTTTGTATTACAACAATATCAGCCAAATGCAGTTGGCGGCGATCGAGCCGGGGATTCCAGGCAATATAATTCTCAATGCAGGTGCGGCAACTGTGAAAGGCGCCGAACTGGAAATTGATGCGCGTCCAACCCCCAATATGGTTATCAATGCCTCGGGTGATATGATGGATTTCCAATATACCAACCTTGGTGACGCGGGCGCCAGCGCACTTAACCCCG
>JAJZHU010000265.1 GCA_021798375.1 Pseudomonadota bacterium
GAATGGTTGAACTACGACCTTCCCGACAAGCTGATCGGCGTCGCCTGGGGCGGGCGTTTCAAGGGGCAAACCCAACGCTGGTTCGCCATGCGATTCGACGCCCGTGACCGCACCATCGATCTTGCCACCCACGGCACGCCGGAATTCGATGCCTGGCGTTGGGCCGATCTGGCCGAGTTGGCGACATTGGATGTGGGGTTCAAACGCCCGACTTATCAACGTCTGGCCCGGGATTTCGCGCCCTTTGTCGCCATCGCACGCGGCTTGCCGTAATCTCCCAGCATATTGGTCACAAAATTATCCCAACCCTGGCTTATTGCGGTCGTCGCCACACGCGATAGAGTGTGGGAATGACGCGATCCAATCCAGACACTGCTGCCGTATGAACTCTGAAGCGCTCCCCTCGTTTGCGGTGGATCTGGCCCCGCCCGATCTTACCCCCTGGCGTGTCGGCAACTGCGGCGTGCCAGGGTTTACCAGTTTTGATTCCGATCTGCCGGGTCCGCATGTGTTGTTGCTTTGCCTGATCCATGGCAACGAATTCGCTGGCGCCGTCGTGCTCGATCAATTATTGCGCGCCCGCTTTCGGCCCTTGCGCGGCCGGGTGACATTCGGCTTTGCCAATCTCGCGGCGTTCGATTTGTTCGACCCGAAAAACCCCACCGCCTCGCGCTATGTCGAACTCGATCTCAATCGCGTCTGGTCGCCCTCGGCGCTGAACAGCCATGATCGCTCGCTGGAACTGGAACGCGCCCGCGAGATCCGTCCGATCATCGAAAGCGCGGATATTCTGCTCGATCTGCATTCGATGCTATGGGATTCCGACCCGCTGATCCTGTGCGGCCCCACGCCGTCCGGCTTGGCGCTGGGGGCCGCTTTGGGCACGCCAAATTTGGTGGTGGCCGATCACGGGCATCAAAACGGATCGCGGCTGATCGATCATCTCGCCTTTACCGGCCAAAGCAATGGACGCACCGCCATATTGGTGGAAGGCGGCCCGCATTGGGCCGCGTCGACTGTGGAATGTCTGCGCCAGGCGGTGGCCGCGGCGTTGCGGCTGACCGGACTTGCCGCCGACAACGATCCCAGACTGCCGCCTGCCATTACGTCCGTGCCGCCGCGCCTGGCGCAAGTCACCAAAGCCATCACCGCAACCAGCCAGGAATTTCGTTTTATGAAACCCTTTCGCGGCGGCAACATCATCCCATACCGTGACACGCTGATCGCCCGCGACGGCAAACGCGAAATCCGCACCGATTACGACAATTGCCTGCTGGTGATGCCAAACGCCCACCCGGCGCGCGGACATTTGGCCGTGCGGATGGCGAAGTTTCAGGATCGCAAATAGCGGATTGCTTATTCCTGCTCGGGATGGCGCAAGTACCATAACCTTGTGTGCGCCGCCACCAAATGTTCGTGCTCGCGTCGCCGATCGACCCCGCCGCGCGCCTGCCCGCGCATGATGGCGGCTTCGGCCACCCGCAGCAGTTGTTCAGCGCATTCATAATCGTGATTATCACAAGCATGATGAAAGGCGCGCAGAATCTTGTCTGACAAACGCCGCGCCGCGCGCGGCGAGCGTGAGGAGTTTTCTTCAGACATTGCCCGCCACCGCACAAGAAAGCAGGAAAATTATCATTGCACCGCCACCATTCCAAACCCAGCGCAAACTAGCGCCATACGTTACCACAGTGAAACAAGAAAATACTCCTTCGCCCCGATCAATCTGCTTTCGGTCAGACCGGATGCGCATCGTCGATGGATTGCCACACTTCTTCCCACGAACCGGTGGTGGAGGCTTTGCTGTATTCGGTGGCGCGATTTTCAAAAAAATTGGCGTGTTCCACCGCGTTCAACATCTCGTCCAGCCAAGGCAGCGGGTTTTTCCCGACGTGATAAAGCTCATTCAGCCCCAACTGCGTCAAACGACGGTCGGCGATATAGCGGATATATTGCTTTACTTCCTTGGCATTCAGCCCCTCGATCGAGCCCATCTCGAACGCCAGATCGATAAAGGCGTCCTCGTGATCGACGATGGTGGCGCAGGTGATATAGATCTCGCGCCGCAACTGCTCGGTCCAGATTTCAGGGTTTTCTTCCACAAAGGTGTGAAACAGCTTGATGATCGATTCACAATGCAAGCTTTCGTCGCGCACCGACCATGTAACGATCTGCCCCATGCCCTTCATTTTTCCGAAACGCGGGAAATTGAGCAAAATGGCGAAAGACGCGAATAATTGCAGGCCCTCGGTGAAGGCCCCGAAGGCCGCCAGGGTCTTGGCGATCTCGTGCTTGTTCTCGACCGAGAAGCCCTGCATGTAATCGTATTTGTCCTTCATCTCCTTGTATTTGAGGAAGGCCGTGTATTCCACCTCGGGCATGCCGATGGTGTCGAGCAAATGGCTATAGGCGGCGATGTGGATCGTCTCGATGTTGGAAAACGCCGACAGCATCATCAGCACTTCGGTGGGTTTGAACACCCGCGTATAGTGCTTCATATAGCAATTATTCACCTCGACATCGGCCTGGGTGAAAAAGCGGAAGATCTGGGTGAGCAGATTGCGCTCGCCATCGGAAATATTGCGATGCCAGTCCTTCACATCGTCGGCCAACGGCACTTCCTCGGGCAGCCAATGCACGCGCTGTTGCATCAACCACGCATCATAGGCCCAAGGATAGCGAAACGGCTTATAGACCGGGTTTTCGGTGAGCAGATCAAACCGGGCAGGTTGTTCAAACGAAGCGGGCATGAGTTACCTTGAAGCCAAAGGAAAGAAAGAATCTGCTGTTACTTCATTTACTTTACTGACACGCCAAACATTCCTCATAATTATTACCCGCCGCCGCCGCCGCCGCCACCATCGGCAACCGCATCGCATCATTGGCCGGCCGCTGGATTTTTTCACTCACCGTATCGGCGCGCGCGATCGACAGCGAGCGGCAATAATACAGCGACTTCACGCCGCGCTTCCAGGCCATGAAGTGGATCTGATGCAGGTCCATCTTGTTCACATTGGCCGGCAGGAACAAATTCACCGACTGGCTTTGACAGATGTAAGGGGTGCGATCGGCCGCGTGTTCGATGATCCAACGCTGATCAAGCTCGAACGCGGTTTTATAGACCGATTTTTCCAGATCGGTGAGGAAATCGAGGTGCTGCACGCTGCCCTTGGTGAGCGTGATCGAGGACCAAACCTCGTCGTTGTCCTCTCCGTGTGCCGCCAGCACCTTTTGCAAATGGCGGTTGCGCACCGAAAAACTGCCCGACAGGGTTTTTTGCAGGAACACATTGGCCGAGATCGGTTCGATGCCGGGGCTGGTGGAGCCGGTGATGATCGAAATCGAGGCCGTGGGTGCTATGGCGATCTTGTTGGAGAAACGCTCGTGGAAGCCATATTCGGCGGCGTCCGGGCAAGCGCCGCGTTCATCGGCCAGCTTGCGCGAAGCGGCATCGGCTTGGGTGCGGATCTGCGCGAACATGCGCTTGTTCCACACCTTGGCCATCACCCCTTCCCAGGGAATGCTCATCGCCTGCAAGAAACTATGATAACCCATCACGCCAAGACCCACCGAGCGTTCCATCATCGCCGAATAGCGCGCGCGCTCCATGCCCGGCGGGGCGCGATCGATGAAATCCTGCAACACATTATCGAGGAAACGCATCACATCTTCGACAAATAACGGATTTTCATGCCATTCGAACCATGTTTCCAGGTTCAAACTGGAAAGACAACACACCGCGGTGCGCTGTTCGCCGTGCTGATCGATGCCGGTGGGCAGGGTGATTTCCGAACAGAGATTCGATGTTTTCACTTCAAGCCCGGCCAATTTCTGATGCTCGGGCCGCGCATTATTGACGTGAT
>JAJZHU010000266.1:0-3060 GCA_021798375.1 Pseudomonadota bacterium
CGTGAGGAGGAACGGACAAAATTGTTCATTTTTCAAAAAAGAAAGAATCTTCCCTTCCTCCCTTGGCCATTTTCTCCCAAAACCATCCGGCGATGAAAATCCTCGAAATCATCAATGTCGATTTTGCCCTGGCCCAATTTCTGTTGCCTTTGCTGCGCGAGGGCCGTGCGCAGGGCCATGAAATGGTGGGGGTGTGCGCCGATGGGCCGATGTTGGCCCAGGTGCGCGCCGAGGGATTTCGCGTGATTGCGGTGCCGATGGTGCGCAGCCTGTCGCCGTTTGGCCAGTGGCGGGCGTTTTGGGCCTTGAGGCGGGTGATCCGGGCCGAGCGGCCTGATCTGGTGCATGCCCATATGCCGATCAGCGGCGTGCTGGGGCGGTTGGCGGCGAAATCATGTGGTGTTGCGCGCATTGCCACCACCTGCCACGGATTTTTGTTCAACCAGCCGGGCGCAAAGTCGCGGCGCCTGTTGGCGTGGCTGGCCGAGTTTGCCGCCGCCCGTTGCACCGATGTGTTTCTCACCGTCTCGCAGGAGGAAGCCGCCGATGCCAAAAAATGGTTGTGGGTGAAACACCCCGTCGCGGTGGGCAATGGCGCCGATCCGGCGCGGTTCCATCCCGACCCCGCCGCCCGCGCCCGCATTCGCGCCGAATTCGGGGTGGCCGAGGATCAAGTGGTGATCCTGATCGCTTCGCGCCTGGTGCGCCACAAGGGCTATCCCGAACTGTTGGCGGCGATGGAACATGTGCCGGTTGGCGAATTATGGGTGGTGGGCGCGCGGCTGGCCTCGGATCACGGCGAGGACATGGAGCCCTATTTCGCCCGCAGCACGCTGGGGCCGCGTCTGCGCCGGCTGGGTTGGCGCCACGATGTGCCCGCGCTGCTGGCCGCCGCCGATATTTTCGTGCTGCCGAGTCATTTTGAAGGCCTGCCGCTGGCCGTGATCGAGGCGATGCACAGCGGCCTTGCCGTGATCGCCACCGACATTCGTGGCGCGCGTGAATTGATCACATCGGGCGTCGATGGATTATTGGTGGCGCCGGGCAGCGTCGAACCCTTGACGGACGCCATTAACCTATTGGTATCAAATCATGAATTGCGCCGTCGTTTCGCCGGGCGGGCGCGCGCGCGCGCACTTGCGCGCTACGACGAGGGCACAATTGCGCGTCTGACGCTGGATTTGTTGCGCCAATAGGGTTAATCGCCCGCCATCATCTGGCTGGAGCAGCTTCTCATGACCGATCTCGTCACCATTCGCCGCGCTCTTATTTCCGTGTCCGATAAAGCGGGCGTGGTGGAATTCGCGCAAAAGCTTGCGGAACAGGGGGTCGAGATTCTCTCGACCGGCGGCTCGGCCCGCAGCTTGCGCGCCGCCGGCGTGCCGGTGAAGGATGTTTCGGAGCACACCGGCTTCCCCGAAATTCTCGATGGCCGGGTGAAAACCCTGGTGCCGCAGATTCACGGCGGCATTTTGGGGCGGCGTGATCTGCCCGAGCATCTGGAACAGATGGAACTGCATCATATCGCCCCGATCGATTTGGTGATTGTGAATCTCTATCCGTTCGAGGCCACCGTTGCCGGCGGCGCTTCGGCCGACGATTGCATTGAAAACATCGATATCGGTGGCCCGGCGATGATCCGTGCCGCGGCCAAGAACCGTGAATTCGTGGTGATCGTTACCGATCCCGCGCAATATGGCGATGTGCTGGCTGAAATCGCCGCCACCAAAGGCACCAGCCTTGCGCTGCGTCAGCGTTTGGCGGGTGAAGCCTATGCCCGCACCGCTGCTTATGATGCGGCCATTTCGGGCTGGTTCGCGGCCCGGCAACACATTGCCTTCCCGCCGCGCCTCACGATTTCCGGGCAATTGCGCCAAACCCTGCGTTACGGCGAAAACCCGCATCAGCAAGCGGGTTTCTATGTCACCGGCGACCGCGCCGGCGTCGCCACCGCCACACAGGTGCAGGGCAAGGAACTTTCCTACAATAATCTCAACGATACCGACGCGGCATTTGAATGCGTGGCCGAATTCGATGCCCCTTGCGTGGTGATCGTGAAACACGCCAACCCCTGCGGCGTTGCCGCCGCCGCCACCATCTCCGAAGCCTGGGACCGCGCCTTGGCCTGCGACCCGGTTTCGGCCTTTGGCGGCATCGTGGCGCTCAATCGCCCGCTCGATGCCGCTTCGGCGGAAAAAATCTCGCACATTTTCACCGAAGTGATCGTGGCGCCCGACGCCGACGACGCCGCTCGCGCGATTCTGGCCAAGAAAAAGAATCTGCGTTTGCTGCTCACCGGCGGTTTGCCCGATCCGGCCTCGGCGGGCATTTCGATCAAGACGCTGGCGGGCGGTTTCCTGGCCCAGTCGCGCGATGCCGGCCGTGTGTCGCTTGCGACGCTGCAAGTGGTTACCGAACGCGCCCCCACCGCCGAAGAGCTGGAAGATCTGCTGTTTGCCTTCCGCGTCTGCAAGCATGTGAAATCCAACGCCATCATCTATGCCCGCAATCTGGCCACCGTCGGCATCGGCGCCGGGCAGATGAGCCGCGTCGATAGCGCCCGCATCGCCGGTTGGAAAGGCGCCGAAGCCGCCAAGGCCGCCGGCCTCGACGGTAGCATGACCCAAGGCAGCGTGGTGGCCTCCGATGCCTTTTTCCCCTTTGCCGATGGGCTGCTCGCCGCCATCGCCGCCGGAGCCACGGCGGTGATCCAGCCGGGCGGTTCGATCCGCGACGACGAAGTGATCAAGGCCGCCAACGACGCGGGCATCGCCATGGTATTCACCGGGATGCGGCATTTCCGGCATTGATACGGGCGGCCCTTTTTCCCGCCCGCCGTGACGGTGGGCGGGGATGGCAGCAAAGCGGGGCGAAATCATCGGCTATTTAAAGAGAATCGAGGAGTGCCTCGGTCGGTCTCCGCCGCCGGAAAGAAGGAGACGGGCAGCAGAGGTAAGTCACGGCATGCGCCACTAGAGCACGTTCGGATCACATTGAACCATATACGTGCGATGAACGTGCTCTAGCCTTTTGTTTTTACGCATGATTCACGCCTACGTG
>JAJZHU010000266.1:3070-3853 GCA_021798375.1 Pseudomonadota bacterium
CACGGCATATGGCTCTAGGTGGTCTGATTGGCCTCGGGATCGGCAACCGGGATGAAGCGTCCCCGGGCTTTGTCATAGAAATTACAGAAACGAGTGCAGTGCTTGCTTCCCTTGTCGTCTCCATAAAGCAACCAACCGTAAAAATAGAGAATTTTCCCGGTTGGCTCCCGGCTGGCATGAACGGCGTTGCTCAATTTATCGGCCTCGATCTCGACAGTTTCCGCCGTTCCCACCAGGTAACGACCGCGCCTGGGGATGTTGTTGTACGTTGGGCGACCGCGCCAGGGCATCTCCCTGGGATCCCAGTATTCAAGAAACGCCCCGCTGTTGGTCATGGTGCCGATATTGGTTCCGCCATTGACGATAACGAAACTTGCTCGCAGGGGCAGTTTGTCGGAGCCGTCATCGTTCTGGGAATCAAGCACCTTCAGGGAGTGAACGATGAATTTTGGTTGATGAGAAGCAATAAACTCACCTTGGCCAATGTCGGCGCCGCGGGGCGAGGAGGCTACGCTGCGCGGGCCGACAACCGGGTTTTGCGCGCCCTCCCGTTGCTGCCTGGCGGCATATACCCACACGATTGCCACATATAAAAATGAACAAGCCGCCACAATAGCCAATGCTGCGATGGCCATCGAAGTCCAAAATTCCGGAATCTGAAACATGAGAAAAAGCTAAAACATTTCCTGGGATTACGCAAATAGATGATAGTGGCCCGCCTATTTGCTAATTTCCTCGCCAGAGCGCGACTGCTTGCGGTTGAATCGGGCCCGTGCGGCGATC
>JAJZHU010000267.1 GCA_021798375.1 Pseudomonadota bacterium
TTGATTATTTTTGCTTCTTTTCACCCGGCAAAATTTCCCGCCATGGTTTTTCGGTCGATGCCCTGGATTGCCGCGCTGCGCTTGCAGCGACGGCATGAAGGACGGGGACGAGGTTGCTATCATAACGCCTCCGTCATGGGGAGGTGTGTCTTTTAGGATACAGAAGTCTGGCAAAAAGCCATCCCTGAAACTGCGCCAGAGACGAGAAAACTTAATTATTTCAAGCAATTGTGGCGAAAGATTCAATTTATCGGTCCGCAAGAAGTGCGGAAAATACCACGTATTACGGAATACAATTGGCTTTCCATAAGTTAATCTATGATGGTCCGCTCGAATGGCGGGTCAGTCCCCGCCGGGTGCGTTATGACACAACGAAGACGAACAGAATTGGGCGGACGATACAGGATGTGAGCGGCAACAACGGTTTTCCCGTGAGAATGATTTGGCCCGATCTCGATGATGACGAGAATGGACTGAATGACGTCCGCAGCACGAATTCCCATTTTGGGCCGTCTGCATCCGTAAATAACGCGATCGCTGCTAAAACGGCGATTTATGTGTATCCAGAAGAGGAAATAATAAAATGCGTAGAGTGTTGCTGAGTTCCGCCGTATTTTTTGTTGGAGTGGGCATGGTTCAGCCCGGAATGGCTCAATCAGCTTCCGGTCAGGCGCAAACCACGGCCAGCGCGCCGAAGCGAAGCGCGCAAATTCAGGAAGTTGTGATCACCGCTGAAAAGCGCAAGGAGCGCCTGTCGGACGTGGCCACCACCGTCGATGTGCTAAGTTCCAAGACGCTTATCAAACAGGGGGTGACGGATATTTCCCAGCTCAACCAGTTGGTTCCCGCGGTCAGCCTCAATGGTTCCACCAACGGGCGCGTGCCCTATGCGATGCGCGGCGTTTCAACCACCGCCAACGAAAGCAACGTGGGCCTGGAATCCGGTGTCGGCATCATGGTCGATGGCGTTCCCATCCCGTCCGATTCCCATGCCGCTCAACAAATTCAAGACATTGCAAATATTCAGATTCTGGAAGGGCCGCAAGCCACTCTGGGCGGACGCACCGCCTCGGCCGGCGTAATCGCCATGACCACCCGTGGCCCGAAAAATATATGGACCGGGGAAGCCGATGCCACCTTCTCGACAAATGGCAGCAAGGTAGGGAGCGTCTATGTCGCAGGACCGATCAGCCCGTCGTTGGATTTCAGCCTGTCGGGTTTTGGTGGCCAGACGACCTATCCGATCAAGAACCTGATGACCGGCGATCATACCACCCAGGGCAATGTCGGGATGCGCGCCAAATTGCAATATAAACCTGATGCGCTGCTAACCGCGACTTTGGCCGGTCATGTGGGCGACTCTGTAAGCTATGGCGACAATTTCGTTTATACGCATCTTACGCCGGGATCGACGTTGTTGGGAGTTCCTGCCCCGTTTCTGACTCCCGCCGCTCTGCTGCCAGGCGTCAACGTCAATAACAACAACATCAACGGAGACACAGTCGCCCAGAATATCGGCGCCCGCATCTTTGATCGGGATGTTTCCTTGAATGTAAACTATCAATTGGGCAACCTTACCCTTGGTTCGCTTACCGCCTATCAGAGCGAATCCGAGCGCGACGTGCAGGATCTTTTCTCGGTCGGCAGTTTCTTCTTCAATCAACTGACCGGCGGCCACTTGAACTTCCCCAACTCGCAAACTCAGCGCAATCACCTGAGCCAAATGTCGCAGGAATTCAAAGTATCTTCTCCATCTACGGACCGCCTCAACTATATTGCCGGTGTCTTCGTATCGGATACGAATATCACCATGAACTATCAACGTAACGGTTTGCCACCGGCAACCGAGGATATTGTGGCGCATCCCGAAACGACCACCTACGACGCCTATGGCCGCATCACCTACAAGGTGACGCCGCAATTCTCGTTGACCGGCGGTCTGCGTTTCAACGACGATGAATTGCGTAATTCGCAGAACCAAATAGCATTTGCGCCCTACAGTCCGCAATATGCCAGCGCCCACACCAATTCGGGCGCGTTGGTGGGCGATGTGAATGCGCAATATCATTTTAATACGTTCAATATGGTCTATTTCACCTACGCGCGTGGCTACGCCCCCCAAGCCTATAACACCGCGGCGGCGTTGCTGGGCAACACCATGTCTTCGCCAGTCTCACGGATGAATATCAATCACTTTGAAATCGGCTCGAAAGGACGCTATTTCGATGGCCGGATGACGTTGAACGCCGACGCGTTCTATACGATCTATGACAATTATCAGATCCAGACTTTTGCGGCGGCTCCCGGCGTACTGAATCCGCCGTTGGTTTTGATGAATGCACCACAGGCGCAAACCCATGGTGTGGAAATGTCGAGTGTAATACGGCCCGCCATCAATACCACGCTCAACTTTAGTGCTGCCTATATCGACGCGACGTTCGTCAACTATAAGAACGCCGAATGCTGGTTCCAATCCACCAACACGGCCGGCAGCGCGTGCTATAGCCAGAATGGCGTGGCATATCAAAATGTGTCGGGCAAGACTTTGCCAAACTCGCCGAAGTTCAAATTCGTGGCCAACGGCGAACAGCGTCTGCCGCTGGATTCCATCGGCTATGATTTGGTGGGCGGTGCGACTTATACCTATCAAAGCAGCGCCCAGATGCTGCCGGATCAAAGCCCATATGCCGTTCAAGGTGCGTATGGATTGCTGGACCTCGATCTTGGTCTGGAAAGCCAAACCGGCAGATACTCGGCGACCATCTTTGTCAACAATGTCTTCAACAAGGTCTATTACACCGACATGGAAGACTTCTGGAACACGGTGTGGGGTGGCGTGCCCAGAAACGAAACCGTCGTTGGCCAGCCTGGCCTGGATGCTCAACGCTATGAGGGAATTCGCTTGAGCGCGAAATTCTGATTGCCTCGGGACTTTGTTTGATTGGTTGAAGCAAAGGCGAGCAGGCAACTGCTCGCCTTTGTGCTGAAGTTTGATGGGTTTGAGTGGCAGCGTCGTAGGGTGGGTAAGCCCTTGCGCCACCCGCCATCTTTGCGTGCGGGAAGATGGTGGGTGGCGCAAGGGCTTACCCACCCTACGGACTGAAGTTCGATAATTTTGCATCTAGAGTCTGCGTTTGGTGAAATCACGATGAAACCGCAAGTGTTGATCTTTGACAAAGATGCCGTACAATACGCCGGGCGATTGACGCCGTTGTTGCCCGAGATGGAATTTCTTGTCGCCACCACCGAGGTCGAAGCAATTTCACGCGGCACGGAGGCCTCGATTTTGGTGGCGCTCGCGCCGCCGATCACGTCGCGGCTGATCGAAAATATGCCGCGACTGCGCTGGATCCAGGCCCTGACCACCGGCACCGACAATCTGCTGTATAATATGCCCGCGCTGGCGCCCGATGTGATGATCTCGTCGGTGCGCGGGATTCATGGGCCTCAGATGGCCGAGTTGGCGATTCTTTATATGCTGGCACTGTCGCGCGATTTGCGCGGATTTTTTGCCGCACAGGCGCAGGCGCAATGGCTGCGCAAACCGCAACGCTTGCTGGCCGGGCGACGCACCGTGCTGGTGGGGGTGGGCGCCATCGCCGAAAGCCTGGCGCTGCGCTGCAAGGCTTTCGGCATGGAAGTGGTGGGCATCAGCAGCCATCCGCGCGAAACCGCGGGGTTCGATCAGATGCTGCCGCGCGCGGCACTGATCGAGGCCGCCGCCAGCGCGGATTTTCTGGTTATTCTGCTGCCTTATGACAAAGACACGCAGAATATCATCGATAGCGCGGTGATCGGTGCGATGAAGCCGGATGCGGTGCTGATCAATCTGTCGCGCGGGCGCATTGTCGA
>JAJZHU010000019.1 GCA_021798375.1 Pseudomonadota bacterium
TTCCACGCCCCCAACGGCGACGAGAATCTATACACGTCTTCCATCGTCGCCCTGCGTCCCGAAACCGGCCAATATGTCTGGCATTTCCAAACCACGCCGGGGGGAGGCTGGGATTACGATTCCTGCCAGCACATGATTCTGGCCGACCTCACAATCGGCGGCCGCCGGCGCAAGGTCATCATGCAAGCGCCCAAAAACGGCGTTTTCTTCGTCATCGATCGCACCAACGGACAATTCATCTCGGCCAAACCCATCGTTCCGATCAATTGGGCCACCGGCTTCGACCCGAAAACCGGCCGCGCCATCGTCAACCCCAACGCCTATTACGGCACCACCGGCAAGACCTGGCTGGGGATGCCCGGCCCCTCGGGCGGCCATAATTGGCAGCCGATGTCGTTCGACCCGCAAACCGGCCTGGTTTACATCCCGCAACAGGAAGCAGGCTTCCCCTATGTGCCCGATAAATCCTTCACCCCGCACAAGATGGGCTTCAACGTCCCGGTCGATTTCGGTGCCGCCTCCCTGCCGCAAGATCCCGCCATCAAGCGGGCGGCCAAGGCATCGTTGAAAGGCGCGCTGCTGGCCTGGAATCCCGTCACCCAACAAGAAGCCTGGCGCGTGCAATTAAAAGGACCGTGGAATGGCGGCATCCTGTCAACCGCCGGAAATCTGGTGATCGAAGGCAACGCGGCCGGCAATTTCGTCGTTTACCGCGCCGACAATGGCCAACAGCTATGGTCGCTGCCCGTGCAAACCGGCGTCATTGCCGCCCCCATCGCCTATCAGGTCGGGGGCACCGAATATATCGCCGTCATGGCCGGCTGGGGCGGCGTGTTTGCCCTGGCCACCGGCGAACTGGCCAATGTCTCGGGTAAAAACCCCAACATCCCCCGGTTGCTGGTGTTCAAACTCGGCGGCACGGCAACATTGCCGCCGCCGCCCAAACCCGAGCAGGCCGTGCTCAACCCGCCACCACTAACCGCCGATGCCGCCACCGTTGCCGAAGGCAAGGCCGTCTACAGCCATTTTTGCGGCGCCTGCCACGGCGATGCGGCAGTCAGCGGCGGCCTGCTCCCCGATCTGCGCTACAGCGAATTCCTGAAAAACGACAACTGGTTCAATGTGGTGCTGGGCGGTGCCCTGAAAGACGGCGGCATGGCATCGTTCGCCAACTCCCTCGATCGCTCCCAGGTCGCCGCAATTCGCGCCTATGTCATCTTCCGCGCCCACGAATCGCTGGCCGAGATGAAGGCGGCGAAATGATATAATGCGACAAAGCCATCGGCCGCGAATGAATCAACGCGGCCGATGGTCAGTTTGCGCCGGAACGCCAAATAATTTGCCGTTCCCACGGAAATTCCAGCCACACATCCTGCGCCACTTCTTCGCTGAACCAATCCGCCGCACGGCGTCCGGCGGGCTTGGCGTATAGACACACCAGGCGCGCTTTCGGCAAAAGCCCCCGCACCAACCGCGCCGTTTCGCCGCGATCGACCAGATCATCCACAATCACCCAGTCCGCGCCACCGTCTTCCACCGTCGCTGGCTTCAACAACTGCGCGGCGCCCGCCTGCCGGCCCTGATAACTGCGCACCGCAATCGTTTCGATCAGCCGCACATCCAGATGCTGGGCCAGCAATGCCGCCGGAATCAACCCGCCGCGCGCCACCGCGACGAGCCCCAAAACCGGCGGCCCCGCGCGCAAAAAATCCGCCATTGCCACGGTGGCGCGTTCGATATCCCGCCAATCCAATGTCTTGATCATGCGGCCATGAAATCCACCGCCAACGCCGCCGTGGCCGCCGGATTATCGGCGTGCAGCCAATGGCCCGCATTTTTCACCGTGACAAACCGCGCCGCGGGAAACAGGGCGCGGATAATCGGGCGATACGCAGGCTTGATATAATCCGACCGCGCACCACCCGCGAACAAGACCGGCCCCGCAAACACCGCCCCCGCGGGCGCCTCCCACCCCTCGATCGCAGGCAACGCCGCCGCAATCGCATCAAGCCCGATACGCCACCCCGGATGCGCGCCAAAGCGCAGATTTTGCAGCAAAAACCCCCGCACGCCGGGGTCGCTCACCACCGGCGCCAACATCCGATCGGCCTGCGCGCGGGTCAGATCCTCCACGATCCGCACCGCCTGCATCGCGCTGACAAAGGCACGAAATCCCGGCGGATAGGCCACCGGGGCAATATCCAGCACCAGCAATTTCGGCACTTCCGGCGCTTCCAACGCCAACCGCATCGCCACCTTGCCGCCCATCGAATGACCGATCAGCGCGGCAGGCCAGGCATCCAGCGCCATCAACGTCTCGCGCACGTCGCCCGCCATCTCGCCGTAACTCATGGTGGGGGCATGCGGACTGGCGCCATGATTGCGCAGATCGAGCGCAATGGCGCGGCATTGCGTGGCCAACACGCGCTGGATCGCGCCCAGATTGGAGGCCGCGCCAAACAAGCCGTGCAACAGCACCACCGGCGCTCCCGTTCCAACGATGACGGAGTTCAGCAGCATGGCGACGGACCACGAAAGGGAAGGACGGGTCTTCTTTTTTGAAAAAAGAAGCAAAAAACTTTTATTCCGCAAGAAATCCGGGGGCACCGGCTTTCGCCCGCGCCCCCACCAAATCACATCTTCATGGCGGTTTTCAGATTGGTGTCGATGGCATCCAGGAAATCCTGGGTATTCAGCCAAGGCTGCGTGTTGCTCACCAGACTGGCCAGATCCTTGGTCATCTTGCCGCTTTCCACGGTCTCGATGCACACCCGTTCCAGCGTCTTGGCGAAATCCACCACATCGGGCGTGTCGTCGAAAATGCCGCGATAGATCAAGCCGCGCGTCCAGGCGAAAATCGAAGCGATCGGATTGGTGCTGGTTTCCCGGCCCTTCTGATGCTCGCGATAATGCCGCGTCACCGTGCCGTGCGCCGCCTCGGATTCCACTGTCTTGCCGTCCGGTGTCATCAACACGCTGGTCATCAACCCCAGCGAGCCAAAACCCTGCGCCACGATGTCGGATTGCACATCGCCGTCATAGTTCTTGCAAGCCCACAGATAACCGCCGTTCCACTTCAAGGCGCAAGCCACCATGTCGTCGATCAAGCGATGCTCATAGGTCAAACCGCGCCGGTCGAACTCGGCCTTGAACTCGGTGTCGAATACCTCTTGGAAGATGTCCTTGAACACGCCGTCATAGGCTTTGATGATGGTGTTCTTGGTCGAAAGATACACCGGATAATTGCGCAGCAAGCCATAGTTGAAACTGGCGCGAGCGAAACCCGTGATCGATTCCACCGTGTTATGCATCCCCATGACAACACCGGCGCCCTTGAAGTTGAAAATCTCGACTTCAACCGGCTTGCCGCCATCGGCGGGCACATAATTCATCGTCACGCGGCCGGCGCCGGGGATCTTCATCTCGGACGCGCGATAAATATCGCCATAAGCATGGCGCCCGATCACAATCGGCTGGTTCCAATGCGGCACCAGACGCGGCACATTCTGACAGATGATCGGCTCGCGGAAGATGGTGCCGTCCAGAATATTGCGGATGGTGCCGTTGGGGCTTTTATACATGCGCTTGAGGCCGAATTCCGCCACCCGCGCTTCGTCGGGGGTGATGGTGGCGCATTTCACGCCCACGCCATAACGCTTGGTGGCGTTGGCGGCATCAACCGTCACCTGATCGTCGGTCGCGTCGCGCTTTTCGATCCCCAAGTCATAGTATTTAAGGTCGATATCGAGATAAGGAAGGATCAGCTTGTCCTTGATGAACCCCCAGATAATGCGGGTCATCTCGTCCCCGTCCATCTCTACAACCGGGGTTTTTACCTTGATCTTGGCCAATCGACCCTCCGTCCAAACTGCCCGAATGCGGGCACAAATGCGATAGGGCGGACAATCGCACCGCACAAGCGAGCAGGCAAGTCACGATCCTATCGAAATATACGCCATCGAATGAATTGCCGTGGGATCCAATCCAATCCACGGCACGGCCAGCCACCGCGCAATATCAAATAATTTTAGTAATTCCATAATGTTACGAATATTTTGGTAGATCGCCGGTATCCTGATTGCGGGGTCTTTGCGATCGTTTTGCCGATCCCGCGCAGGTTCAACCGCAGATCAACCCTGGGCTGCACCACGCGCTTTGTTCGCCACAAATCACTCGCTCGCCGCCACCGGATTGGCGGTGGCCGCCGCTTCGCCCGCCACCGGCACCCAGGGCCGCGCGCCGCGCCGGGAATGGTCCGACACCAATTCAGCCCGGCCGTTCCGCCACCAACCCGCATAGGCGCCATTGCGCCACACATCGAAACGATCGACCATCTGCACCCCTGCCGTGCCCTTGCAGGCATCATCGAGCGGCACCGCCGACAGGATCAATTTCGCCGTGCAATCCACGCTTTCGGCCCGGCTGACCAGGATCACCCGCCCTTGCCGCAGACGGCAAATGCCGTTGTCGCAACCCTGCATCGGCTGCCAATGGACACCGGGCCACACGCGCTGCCAATCGGCCACCTCGTATTTGGCGCCGCTGTTTGCCTGCCAGACATAGACCTGCCGCGCCTCGCGCCAAGCCATCGCCCGCGCATCGCGGGCGAACAGAAAATCGGGGCTCTGAACCACGAACGGCGACGCAATCCCCACCGCCAACGGCACCAATCCGACCCAACGCACCCGGTCGGCAAGCAGCCCCAACAGCACGATCCCGCTCGCCACCGCGATCAACCCCCAAGCCGGCGTGGGCGGCCAGGGCAACACGGCGGCAGGCCATCCGGCCACCGTCCTCGCCACCCATAAAATCACCGCGATGCCTTTGCCCATCACCCACAGCGCCGGAAACGACGCCCCGACCGGCATCAACAGCAACGCCAGCACCGCCATCGGCATCACCACCACCACCGTAACCGGCACCGCCAGCAGATTGGCCAGCACATAATAGATCTGAATCTGCCCGAAACTGGCCGCCGCAAACGGCAACGTCGCCGTGCCCGCCAAAAAACTGGTGACGCCGAGCATGACAAAATGCCGCAACAGCCAGCCCTTGGCGCCCTCAATGGCTTGCATCCGCAGCAACCATGGCTGAATCGCGCGATAGCCGACAATCAACGCCAGCACGGCCGAAAAGCTCATCTGGAAACTGACGCCGACCAACGCATCGGGCGCGATCAGCAAAACCGCCATTGCCGCCAACGCCAACCCGCGCAGACTGATCACGCGGCGGCCCGCCAGCACCGCCAACACCACCAGACAAGCCATGACAAAGCTGCGCTCGGCGGGAACATGCGCGCCGGTCAGCAACATATAGCCAAAGCCCGCCAGCAAACTCGCCACGGCGGCGATCTGCTTGCACGGCAAAATCAAGCCCCAACGCGGCACCAGCACCAATCCCAGCCTTACCACGCCAAACACCAGCCCCATCACGGTGGCCAGATGCAGCCCGGCGACGGCCAGAATATGCGCCAGCCCCGAAGCCGCGAAATCGGCGCGATCCTGCCGCGAAATCGCCCCGCCCGCACCGGCCATCAACGTGGCGGCGATCCCGCCCTCGCTACCCGGCAATTCCGCCATCACCCGCGCGTCAATGTCGCGGCGCAATTGAGCGATCACCCCTATCTGCCCACCCCCCAGATCCTCGACCATAGCAAGCGCCCGGCCAGCTCCCCCCACGTCATCGTAAAACGACTCGAATTGCGCATCGCGGCCACCCGGCCAGCTTGGCGGCAAAGGCAATTGCAACAATGCCTTGGTGCGCACATGATCGCCCACATCGGGCGTCACCGGATCATCCGGCTGCATGGCGATACGCAGCAAACGCGGCAGCGACTCGTCCTCCCCGATCCGCACATCGCGCAGGGTCAAACGCCGCCCGCCGTCGGGCAACAAATCCACCGCCTGCACATTGCCCTCGATCTGGCTGGCCCGGCGCGGCAGTTCGACCAAGCGTGGCTTGCGCGCCGTATCGAATTGCGCGGCGGCAAACCCGAACAAGACAAACCCGGCCGGCAGCAACAACAACGGCGCCGCGGGAACCAGCCCGGCGATGCGCCAGGCCAGAATCACACACAGCAACGCACTCCCCGCGAACAATGCCGCCAGCCAGGATGCCGGTTCAAACGGCAAAGCGTCATAAATCCCGATCCCCACCCCCAGCCAAACCGGCAGCCACAGGAACAGCCGCCCCCGCTGCGCCATTGCCATATGCGCCAGCCAGTTCGTCAGACGTCGGATTCTTGGGTGTTTCTCCACAATCGATAGCTTACGCGGGACGCGCTTTGCGCTAAACCCCCCACTTCAAGATTTATCAGGCTGAAGAAAACCTCATGATCCGCACCCGCTTCGCTCCCAGCCCGACCGGCCTTTTGCACATTGGCGGCGCCCGCACCGCGCTGTTCAATTATCTGTTCGCCCGTCACCACGGCGGCGAATATCTGCTGCGCATCGAAGACACCGACCGCGAACGCAGCACCGCCGAAGCGACGCGGGTGATTTTGGAAGGCCTGGCCTGGCTCGGCCTGTCGCCCGACCAACCACCGGTGTATCAATCCACCCGCGAGGCGCGCCACGTCGAAGTCGCCGACCAACTGCTGGCCAAAGGCTTGGCCTATCACTGCTATTGTTCGGCCGAGGAACTGAAGGATATGCGCGAACAGGCCACGCGCGAAGGCCGCCCACCGCGCTATGACGGGCGCTGGCGCGACCGCGACCCATCCGAAGCGCCGCCGGGCATCGCCCCCACCATCCGCCTGAAAGCCCCGCGCGAGGGCGAGACTTTGGTGGATGATATGGTGCAGGGCATCGTGCGGGTCGGCAACGCCGAGATGGACGACATGATCATTCTGCGCGCCAACCGCACCCCCACCTATCTGCACGCTGTGGTGGTGGACGATCACGACATGGAAATCACCCATGTGATCCGCGGTGACGATCATCTGACCAACACCTTTCGCCAAAAGCAAATTTACGACGCCCTGGGTTGGCAAACCCCGCATTTCGGCCACATCCCGCTGATCCACGGCGCCGACGGGGCCAAACTTTCCAAACGCCACGGTGCTGTCAGCGTGCTGGAATTCCGCAATCAGGGTTTCCTGCCGGAAGCCTTGTGCAATTATTTGCTGCGCCTGGGCTGGGGGCATGGCGATGCCGAAATCATCGACCGCGCCGAAGCGATCAAATTATTCGACATCGACGGCGTGGGCCGCGCGGCAAGCCGCATGGATTACGCCAAGCTGACCCATCTGAACGGCGTCTATCTGCGCGCCGCCGACAACGACCGCCTGTCCGACGAGGTGCTGGCCCATCTGGCCACGCGCCCCGAACTGGTCATTTCGGATGAAACCAAACACCGTATCGCCACCTTGATGCCAGGCTTGAAGGAACGCGCCAAATCGGTGGTGGAATTGGCCAACTCGGCGGCATTCCTGGCCCTGCCCTCGCCCATCGCCCTCGACGACAAAGCCCGCGCCCTGCTGACCGGTGAAGCCAAGGCGATGCTGCGCGAACTCGCGCCTCAGCTTGCGGCCAGCGACTTCACCATCGCCGGCGTCGATGCGGTATTGCGCGACTTTGCCGAAAGCACGGGGCGCAAATTGGGCCAGGTGGCGCAACCATTGCGCGCGGCGCTTACGGGCACCACCACCAGCCCGGGGATCGATGCGACTTTGGCCGCTCTGGGCCGGGATGAAGCCCTGCGCCGCATCGAAAACGCGGCAACTTAAGTACCCCTTATTCCCCCCGCCGGATAACGATCAACGTCGTACCGGCGGGTTCAACCTCGATCAACAACACATCGTGCCCCTGATCAAGCGCCGAACGCGGCACATTCTCAGCGGGTTCCTTGCCGCGCAACCGCACCGCCAAAACCTGCCCCACGCTTAATTTTTCCAACGCCAAACGGGTGCGGACATAGGTCATCGGGCAAACATCGGCGGTAATGTCGATCGCGGCATCGACAACACCGTCAAACAAATCCGGCTCATCCTCCGATTGATCCACCCAAGAAACCTTTTGCATTGCGCCCCATCACACTATTGCGAAGACCACTTATATAATCCTATAGACGACGAAGATAAAGAATAGGAACTACTCCCGTGGCCGATCAAAGTGAACAAAACGACATACTTGGCCTGACGGCGCAAATCGTTTCAGCTCATATTGCCAATAACGCGGTTGCCACCGAATCTCTACCTGCATTGATCCAGGAAATCTACAAAACCCTCAGCAATGCCGGCAAAGAGACTGTCGTCGCAGACCGGCTGCAACCCGCCGTCGCCGTCAAAAAATCAGTCTTCGCCGATTATCTGGTTTGCCTGGAAGACGGCAAAAAACTGAAAATGCTCAAGCGCCATTTACAAACCTCTTATGGACTAAGCCCCGAGCAATATCGCGAACGTTGGAATCTGCCCGCCGATTATCCCATGGTGGCGCCCAATTATGCCCGCCATCGCAGCAACCTGGCCAAGAAAATCGGGTTGGGAACCAAACCGCGCGCCGACCGATAAAACGCGCATCGCTTGTACGTCACAAAAACTTCAAGCGAATTACCAATTGAATCACGGGGGTAGAATCGGCTACGCCCCGGGGGAAGTGACCGTTAGGGATCCGATGGAATCGCGCATCGAGCGCCTGTGCATTGACAATGGGCTTAAAATGACCGGCCAGCGCCGAGTCATCGCCCGCGTTCTGTCCGAGGCCGAAGATCACCCGGATGTCGAGGAACTTTATCGCCGCTCCAGCGCGCTCGACAAACGCATCTCGATCGCCACGGTCTATCGCACGGTCCGGTTGTTGGAGGAGCAAGGCATTCTGGAACGGCGCGATTTCGGCGGCGGACGGGCGCGCTATGAACCCTCCGGCCACGGCCACCACGATCATCTGATCGATGTGGAAACCGGCAAAGTGACCGAATTCGAGGATGACGCCTATCACGACATGCTGCAACAGATCGCCCATCGTCTGGGCTTTGATCTGATTTCGCACCGGCTGGAATTATTTGGCCGGCGTCGCAACAAACCACAATCCGATCAAAGGGCCGCGTCCGAAACGCTTCCCGAAAGGACCAAACGGTGACCATCGAACAGAAATCCCTGGCCACAGTCCCAACCCAGCATGGGTTCGGCGAGCTTAGGGCCGGCGCGCTTGGCGTGCGCATCGCCACCACGTCAGCCGAAATCGCGGCCGCCCAAAGATTGCGTTATCGCGTGTTCTACGAAGAAATGGGGGCAACCCCCAGCAGCATCGCTTTTGCCTCGCGCCTGGACCAGGACCGTTTCGACGCGGTGGCCGATCATCTGCTGGTGATCGATCACGGCATCGGTTCCGGCCCCGAAGGCGTGGTCGGCACCTACCGGCTGATCCGGCGCAGCAGCGCCGACAAAATCGGCCAGTTTTATTCCGCCGACGAATATGATCTTTCCACCCTGATGCATTTCCCCGGCAAAATCATGGAGTTGGGTCGGTCTTGCGTGGACGTGGCCTATCGTGGGCGTGCGGCCATGCAACTGCTGTGGCGCGGCATCGCGGCCTATATCTTCCATCACCAGATCGATATCTTGTTTGGCTGCGCCAGCCTGCCCGGCACCGATCCCGATAAGATCGCCGCCGAACTGACCTATCTTTATCAAACCCACCTGGCCCCGCCGGCCTTGCGCCCACGCGCCATCGACAGCCGCTATATCGATATGCGCCGCGTTGATCCCGATACGCTCGACATGCGCCGCGCCATGGCCAGCCTGCCGCCGCTGATCAAAGGCTATCTGCGCCTGGGCGGTTTTGTCGGCGATGGCGCGGTGATCGATCACCAGTTCAACACCACCGATGTGGCGATCATCGTGAAGTCGGATCTGATCACCGATAAATATTACCGGCATTACGAACGCCAGTTGCGGGATGCATTGGAATAACCCGCATCATCGCATCATGATCCCCCTCATCACCAACACGCTGCAAAAATTGCGGGCACTGCGGGGCAAGCGAGCCGATCTGGCCGCCGCCGTTCTGGGCGCGCTGTCGGCACTCGCCTTGCCGCCGCTTTACATCTTTCCGGCGCTGCTGATCGCCATTCCGGGTCTGCTGGCATTGCTCGATGGCGCCCCCAATGGACGCACGGCGTTACGGCGCGGCTTTGTGTTCGGTTTTGCCCACCATATCTGCGGTCTTTATTGGATCACCTCGGCCATCCTGATCGAAGCGGCGCAATTCTGGTGGTTCGTACCGTTCGCCGTGCCCGCCACCGCCTTGATCCTGGCGCCGTTCATTGCCGTTCCCTGCGCGGTCGCCCGGCTCGCCCTTCCCAACGCACCGCGCGCCCTGCTGTTGGCGGCGGCCTGGGTGCTCGGCGATCTGGCCCGCCAATTTGTCGCCACCGGCTTTCCGTGGAACCCGCTGGGCAGTGCGCTGGCTTTCCCAGGTCCGCTGGGATCGCTGCTGATCGCGCCCGCGGCCCTGATCGGCGTCCAGGGGCTCACATTCTTCACCATCTGGTTCGCCGCCACACCGGGTCAGAACAAACGCTTCTTTTTCGGCGCCATGGCCGGCGCAGCGCTATGGCTGGGCCTGGGCGATTGGCTGCTGCACCGACCCGCGGGCGCCGCACCCAATTTTTCCATCGCCCTGATCCAGGGCAACGAATCCGAACGCGACAAACAAGACCAGATCACGGCGGCCCAGGGATTCGAGCATTCATTGCAACTCACCCGCGAGGCCATGCAGGCGGCGGGAAACCGCCCCACCATCGTGGTATGGCCGGAAACCGGCGCCGATCCCTATCTGGTTGAACAAGATCCGAATGTGCGCGCCGCCATCAGCGCCGCCGGCGCCGGCGCGCGCGGATTCCTGATCGGCAGCGTGCGCTACCCCAGCCCCGATCCCGCCGCCAAACCTTTCAACAGCCTGATCGCCCTCGCCCCCTCGGGCGATGTGCTGACCCATTACGACAAATGGCATTTGGTGCCGTTCGGCGAATATACCCCGCCGCTTGGCATACTCGGCCTGAAAATCAGCCCCGGCACCGGATTCGACGCCGGACCCGGACCCGCCACCTTGCATCTGCCCGGAATACCCGCCGTGGCGCCGTTGATCTGTTACGAGGCCGTATTCCCCGCCCAGGGCGTCGATCCCACCGACCGGCCGGACTGGCTGGTGAACATCACCAACGACGCCTGGTTCGGCAACAGCAGCGGACCGCGCCAACATCTGATGGCCGCCAGACTGCGGGCGGTCGAGGAAGGCTTGCCGCTCATGCGCGCCGCCAACACCGGCATCAGCGCGGGGTTCGACGCCCATGGCAACGAATTGGGACGGCTTGGCATGAACCGGCCCGGCTTCCTCATCCTGCCGCTGCCGGGCGCGCTGCCACCCACGCCGTTTGCCCGTTTTGGGCTGTGGATACCGTTTTTGTTGTCCTTGCTGGCCGCCGCAATCAGTCTCAAATCGCGCATACTGTCCCAATATCGATAAAATATTGACAATTTAGGGTTGAGTGGTTAACAATTTATTCAATCCTTTATGAACACGAGTTCGACCATGCCCCCCGCCATTCCTGCCAGCGACGAATCATCCGCCGACAAAGACGAACGGCTTTCCGCCATCGACGCCCACGTCGGCGCACGCATTCGTCTGCGCCGCACGCTGCTTGGCCTCACCCAGGAACGTCTCGGCGAGGCTTTGGGGCTGACTTTTCAACAAGTGCAGAAATATGAACGCGGGGCCAACCGCGTGGGAGCTTCGCGCCTGTTCGATCTGGCCCGCATCCTGGAAGTTCCGGTCAATTATTTCTACGACGATCTGCCCTCCCAGGCCGGCGGCATGATGAACCGCTATGGATTTGCCGAAAGCACCGACACTTACGGCGCCGACGAAGCCCTATCCAGCCGCGAAACATTGGAATTGGTGCGCGCCTATTACCGCATCACCGACCCTTCTATCCGCAAGCGGGTGTTTGAACTGGTCAAATCCATGGCGCCGCCGGATTAGATCGGGATTTAGCGTGAACAAAACCAATCTCCGAAAGTTCCTGGAGACTCTGCAAGCGGCCAATCCCGAACCCAAAACCGAGTTGGAATATGCCGATCCCTACACGCTGCTGGTCGCCGTAACGCTTTCGGCGCAAGCCACCGACGTGTCGGTCAATCGCGCCACGCGCGGATTGTTCCAGGCCGCCCCAAACCCCGCGGCGATGGTCGCATTGGGCGAAGCGGGCGTGGCCGAACATATTCGCAGCATCGGGCTGTGGCAGACCAAAGCCAGGAACGTGGTGGAACTTTCCCGCCTTTTGCTCGAACGCCACCATGGCGTGGTGCCCGACAATCGCGAGGCGCTGGAAGCCCTGCCCGGCGTGGGGCGCAAGACCGCCAATGTGGTGCTGAACGTGGCCTTTGAGCAACCAACCATGGCGGTGGACACCCATATATTCCGTCTGGGCAATCGCACCGGCCTGGCGCCTGGCAAAAATGTGCGCGAGGTGGAAGATGCGCTGATCAAACGCATCCCCAAGGATCTGCTGCGCCACGCCCATCATTGGCTGATCCTGCACGGGCGCTATATTTGCAAGGCACGCAAGCCGGAATGCTGGCATTGCGTGGTCAAGGAGTTTTGCGATTATCCGCAAAAGGGTGCGTAAAGATCAGGCAAGAATCTTCCGGCCCATCCCAAGTTGGCGACCGTGATCAATGGAACGTGTTGAACTTTTGCTCTAGAGCACGTTCGGATCACATTGAACCATATACGTGCGATGAACGTGCTCTAGCCTTTTGTTTTTACGCATGATTCACGCCTACGTGTCATTCAACCTGCGGCGATCATGCTCTAAATCACCGAGAGTTGAACGAGTTGGAGTAAGTGCTGCCGATACGTCAAATAGTCAGCCGATCACTATATCCCGTCGAGGGGCAAAGTCCCCGCCTTGCCTTACCCTTCCTCCCCCTCGAATCCTGCCAAGCTGCGCCATTCCGTCTCGCTCAGTGTCTGAACGCCCAGCTCCGCCGCTCGTTTGGCTTTGGAGCCGGCGTCGGCGCCCAGCACGACGAAGTTGGTTTTGGCCGACACGCTTTCGGTGACGCGGGCGCCGAGGGCTTCGGCGCGGGCTTTGGCTTCGGGGCGGCTCATGGTGGCGAGGCTGCCGGTGAAGACGATGATTTTGCCGGAAAGCGTGCCTTCGGCGATTTTTGGGGCGTCTTCGATGGCAAGTTCCGCCGCCAGATCGTCCACGCTTTGGCGGTTATGGTCTTCCATGAAGAAATCGGCGAGTTCCTCGGCGATGCCGGGGCCGATGCCCATGATGTTGCCCAGGGCGAAGCGGGCGTCGGAGCCGATGATGGTGGCGGCCTGCATTTCGGCGCGCCAATGGGCGAAAGATCCGTAATGTTTGGCGAGCAGTTTGGCGATTTGTTCGCCGATGCGGCGGATGCCGAGCGCGTAGATGAAGCGGGCGAGGGGGATCTTGCGGCGCTGGTTGATGGCCTCGATCAGTTTGCGCGCCGATAGCGGTCCCCAGCCTTCGCGCGCGGCGATGGCGGATTCATGCGGCGCGAGGTGGAAGATGTCGGCGGGGGCTTTGATCAACCCGGCATCCCAGAACTCCTGCACGGTTTTCTCGCCGAAGCCTTCGATGTCGAAGGCCGGGCGCGAGGTCAGATGGACCAATCGTTCAACCGCCTGCGCGGGGCAGGTGAGCCCGCCGGTGCAGCGCCGGACGACTTCGTCCTTGGTGCGCAGGGCCAGGCTGCCGCAGATGGGGCAATGAGTGGGAAAAACAAAGGGTTTGGCGGTGACGGGGCGTTTTTCCAGCACCGGCCCGAGGATTTGCGGGATCACATCGCCGGCGCGTTGCACGATCACCGTATCGCCTATCATCACGTTCTTGCGGGCGAGTTCGTCTTCATTGTGCAAGCTGGCGCGGCTGACCAGCACGCCGCCGACATTGACGGGGGCGATATGGGCGACGGGGGTCAGTGCGCCGGTGCGGCCGACCTGGATTTCGATGCGTTCCAGAATGCTGGTGGCTTGCTCGGCGGGGAATTTCCAGGCAATGGCCCAGCGCGGAGCGCGGCCGGCGAAACCCAGGCGATTTTGCAGGGCAAGGTCGTCGATTTTATAGACCACGCCGTCGATGTCATAGGCGAGCATGGCGCGTTCGGCAGCCAGATCGCTCTGGAATCGCACCGCCGCCGCGAAATCGGGCAGCAGGGTCGAGCGTGGATTGACCTCGAAGCCCCAGGCGCGCAGGCGGTCGAGATATTCGTGATGACTGGTGGCGACGGGTTCGCTGCAATCGCCCATCGCATAGGCGAACAGCGACAGGGGCCGCTGGGCGGTGATCGAGGGATCGAGCTGGCGCAGGCTGCCCGCCGCCGCGTTGCGCGGGTTGGCGAAGGGGCGTTGTTTGGCGGATTCCTGTGCCTGGTTCAGTTGCTCGAAATCTGCCTTGGTGAGAAAAATCTCGCCGCGAATTTCGATCCGCGCCGGGGCATCGCCTTTCAACCGAAGCGGAATGGCGGGAAGCCGGCGCAGATTGGCGGTGACATCTTCGCCCACGCCGCCATCGCCGCGCGTGGCGCCCTTGACCAGTCTGCCATGTTCATAGGTGAGCGAAATCGATAACCCATCGATCTTGGGCTCGCCCATCATTGCCAATGGCTGATCTTCCGCGAGTCTCAAAAAGCGACGGGCGCCGGTGAGAAATTCGGCGAATTCGGTTTCGTCGAAGGCATTGTCCAACGACAGCATGGGCACGAGATGTTGGTGTTTGGCGAAACCGCTGGCCGGAGCCGCGCCAACGGTCTGGGGCACCAGATCGGGATAAAGTGCCGCGAACGCATTCAAACGGCGGCGCAACGCATCGTAATCGGCGTCGGAAATCGTGGGCGCGTCGTTTTGATGATACGCAATATCATGTTGCGCCATCTCGGCGATCAGGGCGGCGATTTCGGCTTCGGGGCGAGTGCTCATGGGGCGGGTTTTAACCCAGCCGGAAGGTTCATCCCAGCATAAAAAACCGCGACCTGTTGCCAGGCCGCGGTTCAATTTCAAGCTGATCCGTTTTGGAGATCAGACCGAGTAATACATCTCGAACTCGACCGGGTGCGGGGTGTGTTCGAACTTGAACACATCCTGCCATTTCAGATCGACATAGCTGTCTATCTGATCTTTCGAGAACACGTCGCCGGCCAGCAGGAATTCATG
>JAJZHU010000268.1 GCA_021798375.1 Pseudomonadota bacterium
TTGCACGGTCGAAGGAAGCAGGCACAAAAACAACACGCCAGTGGCGAGCGAAGTGCCCAAAAGCGGACGAGCGAAGTGAAAAATCGCCAGCCCCAACAGCGGAAACACCCCAAAGGTAAAGGTGAAAATGGTGGCCTGCAGCCGCCAATGCGACAGACCTTGCCACACCGCCTGGGGCGAGATCCGGATGCCATACAGAAAAAATAGCAGCCCGATGGCCAGCGTGGTGGCGGTTCCAACGGTGCCCGCGGCAGCCCCGCGCGCCGGAAAAATGGCCGCCAGAGCGACCATGCCAAGGATGGCGCAAATATAAGCGTCGGGCAGATAGACGCGCAGTTTCGATATAAATCTCATGCCCCGCTTTCAGCACAAATGCCGGCGGGGTTAAAGTGCCAGATCCTTATTTACCTTTTTCGACCAAATTCTTGATTTCGTCGAGACTCTCCATAAAGCGGCGATTCAGCAGATCCACGGCCTCGCCGTTGGCATTGGCAATCAGATCGCGCAATTCACGCATGTTGGCGATGGCTTTTTCATAGGCTTGCTTCACCAGGTCGGCCTGCTTGGCAGCCTTGACTTGCGGGGCCTCGGCCGCGCTGAGTGCCCGGATGGTTTCGGCCATTTCGGCGCTGGTTTGTTGCAAAATTTCCAGATGACGCCGGGCCACCGCCTGCGCGCCTTCCAGCGCCACCTTATTGGCAGCGGTAATCGCTTCCAAATTGCGCTTGTGGGCGGCGATCAGACCTTCTGCGTCCGGCATGCCGCCCGCATTGGCGCCACCGAACTTCTTGGCGAATTCCTGGGTCATCGCCATGCCTTGCTCGGCAACCTTGCGACCTTGTTCAGCGAGCTTTTCAATCATGTTTGCCGGAGAAAAATCTGACATGGGGAGGCTCCTGAGAGTTTCAAAAAAGACGATTGGGCGTCACGCGAGGCGATTATTGGGCGCGGGATAACTTTACCCATAGGTGAGGCCCCGCACTATCATATTTTGGCCGGCAGGGTGGGTTTGTGTTCCAACAAACCGACGATCTTCGCCGCGCGATCAAGGGATTTATCAAGCGCCGCCATCGTTGTTGAAAGATCGGGCGACGAATCATTCACGAACGCACGCATGGCCATCGCCCAAACACCGATCAAGCCGTCGCGTTTCAAATGGCCGAGCAGACCCGCCACTGGCTCGCCGGCCGCTTCCAAAATCCACCCCATCGATGTGCGGGTGGTAACAGCAAGCATCAAGGCGGAAGACGGATCGCGGGGAAGGTCACGCAGCAGGGCGGCGATGCCCTCGCGGTATGGCCGCAGCGCATCAAACCGGCGGATCAGCAAATCGAACAGACGTTCGCGCACGTTGCTGTCTTCGGCCGGCACCGACAGCACGGCCTGATCGGCCAGGCTGCCCAGACGCAGCAGAATGGTAACCCGCAGCGGAAAACGCACCCGCGCAAGATCGGGTGAAAGACCCGCCTCTTGGGCGGCCCGAAAGACCGACACGGCGTTCCATCCTTGACTCGCCGCGATGGCAAAGGCCGAGGCGATGATTGCTTTGTCGAATTCAAGATCGTCCATCAACCACCCCTCAATATTCCAATATACCCGATGATCCGCGAAGGATGGTAACGCACACCCTTATTGAACAAAAGTTTTTTGCTTCTTCTTTTCAAAAATCAAGACTACCCGCACATTCACTTCACAATCGCCACACGCAGCGCGTTGGTAGTCCCGGGCTGGCCAAATGGAATCCCCGCAATCACCACAATTTCCTCGCCAAATTTGGCGAAACCCTCGCGATGGGCGATGCGGATGGCTTTGGCGACGGCTTCGGTCATGCTGTGTGAATCGGCGGTGACTACGGCATGCACACCCCACACCAGAGCAAGCCGCCGGGCAACTTCGTGTTCGGGGGTAAGGCAAAGAATGGGCGCATCGGGACGTTCACGGGCAACGCGACGCGCGGTGCTGCCCGAACTGGTGAGAGCACAAATAACCTTGGCGCCAATGGTATGAGCAACCTGACGGGCGGCGGTGGCCATGGCATCGGCCGTGCTGGGGGTAGGGGCGAAGCGGCCACTGTCCATCAAGGTACGCCAGCCTTCGTCTTGTTCGACGCGAGCAATGATGCGGTCCATGATATTCACCGCCTCATAGGGGAATTGCCCGGCGGCGGTCTCGGCCGAGAGCATTACCGCATCGGTGCCGTCGAACACGGCGGTGGCCACATCGGAAGCTTCGGCGCGGGTGGGGGCCGGGGCGGTGATCATGCTTTCCAGCATTTGGGTGGCTACTACCACCGGCAGCCCACGGCTGCGGGCGGCGCGAACGATGCGTTTTTGCGCCAGCGGCACCTCCTCGGGTGGCAGTTCCACCCCCAGATCACCGCGCGCAACCATCACCGCATCAGAGAGATCGAGAATTGCGTCCAGATTATCAAGTGCTTGCGGCTTTTCGATCTTGGTCATCACCCAGGCGCGGCCAGCGATGATCTCGCGCGCTTCGGCCACGTCCTCGGCACGCTGCACAAACGACAGGCCGATGTAATCGAGGCCCATTTCCAATGCAAAGGCGAGGTCGAGCCGGTCTTTGGGGGTGAGTGCGGGGATGGGCAAAATCACATCGGGCACGTTCACGCCCTTGCGATCCGACAGCGATCCGCCGACCATCACTTCGCATTCCAGATGATCTTCGCGCTGCTTATCGACTCGCAGCCGCAATTTGCCGTCATCAAGCAACAGCGATGTACCGATGGTGGCGGCGCGGATAATTTCGGGATGCGGCAATTGCACGCGATTGACATCGCCTGGTGTCGGATTGAGATCCAGCCGGAAGGTTTGACCAGTTTGCAAATGCACACGGCCACCGCCAAATTTCCCCACACGCAACTTGGGACCCTGAACATCGCCCAGAATACCGATCGGCCGGCCCATTTCGTTTTCGAGTTCGCGAATCAGCGCAATACGAGCGGCATGATCTTCATGGCTGCCATGACTGAAATTAAGCCGGAAAACATCGGCGCCAGCCTGGTGTAAACGGCGCAGGACTTCAACGGTGGAGCTTGATGGCCCGAGGGTGGCGATAATCTTGGTGCGGCGGCGGCGGCGCATATGCAATCGGGTCACCATGTTACTCCCCTGACGTTTCTTCTGTCGACGGACCAGAACTGAACCGCGAGCATAGTTGCTCTTGGTAAAATTGACCATGCTCCCGGCTTGCCTCAAATCATGCTTGGGAGTACGCGTAGCCGTACATTTGCCCACCCTTGGAGATCGCCCCATGGCACTCGACGACACCGAAGCCAAATCCCCCCAAACGGAAACCGGCGGCATCGCCGCGGATCGACTGCGGTCGATCATTGAGCGGATCGAGCGGCTGGAAGAAGAACGCAAAGCCTTGGGCAGCGACATTAAGGATATCTACAGCGAAGCCAAATCGGCCGGATTCGATGTGAAAATCGTGCGCCAATTGATCCGGATTCGCAAGCAGGAGCCGGCCGAGGTGGAAGAGCAGGAGACATTGCTCGATATTTATCGCCGGGCGTTGGGGATGTAATCCGGAAGAATTATTTTTGATGACACCCGGGATCGCCGCCGTTGTAACCAACAAGGCGGCGATTTTGTTTTGGGGTCAATTGCTTGATAGTTCAGTGGAACTTAGGACTCTTTTAGCCATAATGGCTCCTTGAGGGTGGCCAGGAAGGCGGCGTGGGCCTCGAGCTCGGCAGGAGTTGGGGTGATTGGCCGCGCCACGCGGGTGGTTTGCGCTTGATAGGAAGCGACGGGAATTTCAGCGCGTTGGGCCGCCAGCGACAAACCGCGCTGCCGGCCGCCGGTGAGTTCG